>JANONE010000027.1:0-22531 GCA_031420675.1 Ilumatobacteraceae bacterium
CGCCGCGCTGCAGAAGTAGCGACGCGTCGCTCACTGGTGCAGCCGCGGCGGCACCAACCGATCGATCAGATGCCTACTGCCGCGTTGAGGCCGGCCTCGTCGACCTCTTGGCCGGCGGCGAGGCGGGCGAACACGCCCGGCGGCTCGCTCCAAGGATCCGGCAACGTTCCCGCCTCGGCATCGCAGATCGCCTGCCACACACGCTCGCTGGTGCACGGGAGGTCGATGTGCCGGACGCCCAGATGCGCGACCGCGTCGATGACCGCGTTCTGCACGGCCGGCGTGCTGCCGATCGTGCTGGCCTCGCCGATGCCCTTGGCGCCGAGCGGGTTGAGCGGCGTGGGCGTCTCGGTGCTGTGCACCTCGAAGCTGGGGAACTCGGCGGCGGACGGAAAGGCGTAGTCCATGAAGTTGGCGGTGAGTGGGTTGCCGTCGCTGTCGTAACGAACCTGCTCGTAGAGCGCCTGGCTGACACCGGCGGCCACACCACCGTGCTGCTGCCCTTCGACCAACAGCGGGTTCAACACGACACCACAGTCGTCGACGGCAATGTGCCGCATCAGCGTGACCTTGCCGGTGTCGCGATCGACCTCCACGACGGCGATGTGGGCCCCGAACGGAAAGGTCGCGTTGCCCTGATCGAAGTCGAGCTGAGCAGCCAGGCCGAGAGTGCCGTCGGAGTGGTCGACGGCGTCGGGTTGGAGCCCTGCGGCCCCAGCGAGCGCACCCCAATCGAGCGCCGACGATGGAACGCCCGCAACACCCACCGTGCCCGACACCGTGTCGACCACGATGTCGACGGGATCGGCTTCCAGCACGCGAGCTGCCAGCCGGCGCGCTTTGTCGACCAATGCCTCGGTCGCGCGGTGCACCGCCGAACCACCCAGCTGCAGTGAACGCGATCCGCCGGTACCACCGCCACTGCGCACGAGATCGGTGTCGCTCTGCACCAACCGGATTCGTTCCACAGCGATGCCGGTCTGTGCGCTGACGATCATCGCGAAGGCGGTCTGATGCCCCTGCCCATGGGCCGAGGTGCCGGCCATCACCGTTGCGCTGCCATCCTCGTGCACCGTGACCGATCCGTACTCGCTGGCACCGCCACCAGCCGTGATCTCCACATACGCAGCGACGCCGATGCCCAGCAGAGCACGATCGCCATTGGCGCGACGTTCGGCCTGCTGCCGCCGTAGCTGGTCGTAGTCGGCGAGACGCGCAACCTCGTCGAGCGGAGTCAGGTAGGCGCCGCTGTCGTAGGTGACGCCGGTGATCGTGCGGAACGGGAAGACATCGTCGGCGAGCAGGTTGCGGCGACGAATCTCGATCGGGTCGATTCCAAGGGTGAGCGCGGCGTGATCGACGGCCCGCTCCAGCAGCGCAGTTGCCTCCGGGCGACCAGCGCCGCGGTAGGCACCCATCGGGGTCGTGTTGGTCGCCGCCACCACGACATCGAATTGGATGCCCGTGAAGGCGTAGGTGCCGTTCGACATCCGCCGCGTGCCGGCGGGTAGGAACGCACCAAGCCCTGGGTAGGCGCCGCCATCACCGACGAGGCGAACCCGCAACCCGGTGAAGGTGCCGTCGCGTCGGCAGCCCAGCTCGACGTATTGGATCTGGCCGCGACTGTGGGCCAGCGCGACCATGTCATCGCTGCGGGTGGACATCCACGTGACGGGACGACCGAGTTGCAGGGCGGCGACCGCAACCACCACCTGCTCCGGGTACAGCCCGGCCTTGCCACCGAACCCGCCACCGACGTGAGGTGTGATGACACGGATCCGCGCGCCATCGAGCCGCAGCGCGCGGGCGAGCAGTTGGTGCAGCAGGTGCGGCATCTGCGTGGAGCCGTAAAACGTGAGGCGACCATCGGCGCCCACCACCGCAGCTGCGGCATGAGGCTCCATCGGCGCCACGGCCACGCGCTGGTTCACGTAGCGGCCCCGAACCACCACGTCGGCGTCGCCGAAGATGTGCGGGTCGACCGTGTCGGTGGCGGCGATGGCGATGTTGTCGCCGTGCTGCTCGAACAGGACAGGTGCGCCTTCGGCCAACGCCGCCTCGGCATCGACGACGGCTTCGAGGGGCTCGTACTCCACGACGACCGCATCGATGGCGTCGCGGGCATGGGCGACGGTGTCGGCCACCACCGCAGCAATGGCCTCACCGACGAAGCGCACCTTGCCGGCTGCAAGTGGCGGACGGGCGAAATCCTCGTGCACCTTGACCATCCCGTGATGTGGCTTCACCCCGAGGTCGGCAGCGGTGAGCACCGCCACGACGCCAGGCATTTCCAACGCGGCCGACACATCGATGCCGAGGAGCAGCGCGTGCGCCATCTCCGAGCGGACGAACACCACGTGCAGCGGGTTGTCGAGTTGCAGGTCGTCGACGAAGCGGCCCGCGCCGATCAGCAGCTCCGGGTCTTCCGTGCGCAGCACCCTGGTACCGAGAATCGAACCAGCCATTCGGTGAACCTACCCGCCGTGGAGCGAGACCTGCTCAGTTCAGCGTCGCGGTGGCGAGCACCTTGCCGGATTGATCGACGACTTGCATCGCTACCGCGGCGAGTAGTTCGGCGGCGAGACCGACCGCCCACACCCCTGCCTTGACATCGTCGTAGCCCCATGAACCGACCACCACCATGCGACCGTCCGCCAACTCCAGCCTGCACGTCACCGAGCCGGTGCCCGGCTGCGGATCGTCGATCATCACCAGCGCATACGGCTGGGCGGCATCGATCAGCCGGATCGAGCCGACGTGCGACCCGTCGGCGCGCACGATCTCGCCCGCTCGCACCGACGACTCCACACTGCCGCTGTCGCCTCGGCGGCCGAGTGCAACACCACCGACCAGCGCGGCCAAGATCGCAACTGCGGCAGCCACCGCCAGCCACAGGTCCCGGCGGTGTCTCGGCGCCTGGCCCCGGGCGATGCCCAATCGCTCCAGCACCCGCGTCTCGAATCCGAGGGGCGGCTCGTGCGCCGGGGCCAGCGCCAACAAACTGTCGGTCAGGCCGAGCACGGCATCCAGGCGACCGCGGCAGTCGCCGCACGAGGCCACATGGGCCAGCAGGCGGGATCGGGCGGGTTCGACGACCTCCCCCAGGGCCAGCTCCTCCAGTCGCTCGTCCAGTTCTGCACATCCAGGGTTGCTCATCGCTCCACCTCGCTCGCCACCGAGTCGCGCAGCCGCCACAGTCTGGTGCGCAACCTCGTCTTCGCCGTGGGGGTGGGCACACCTCGATCAACCCGATCTCCGTCGAAATGCGGCCACCGATCGTCGCCAGCACCACCGCCCGGCGCTGCTCCTCGGGCAGCAGCGCCAAGGCCCGACGGACGCGCCGCACCTCCTCGGATTGCACTGCATCATCGGCAGGATCCTGCATGCTCGGTGCCAGCAGTTCAGCGGCGGTCCATGGGTCGACCGGCACCGACCGGCGCACTCTGATGGTGTCGATGGCCAGGTTGCGGGTGATCGTCAACAACCACGTGGAGACCGCCGCCCGTCGGCCGTCGTACGTGCCGGCATGTCGCCACGCACGCTCGAACACCTGCTGCGCGACATCCTCGGCCAGGGCGCGATCGCCGACGATGGTGATCGCCAAGCCATAGACGCGCCGTTGGAAGCGACGAACGAACACCACGACTGCGTTGCCCTCGCCCAGCGCAACGGCGGCCAGCAGCGCCTCGTCTGAGAGCCGGTCGAGCCGGTCGGGATCACGCACCATGCCTACTGTACGAACCAGCGGGCCGAGCAGATTGACGCAATCCTTTCCGGGCCGAGATTCGTATACCCGACGTCATCAACGTAGGAGGATTCCGATGTCCCGCACCCGTTCCGCTCTCCTGGCTCTGCCCCTGGCCTTCATCGCCCTCGCCGCCTGCTCCGACGATGGTTACGACAAGGGGGGCACTGCCGCTTCCACCACTGCCGACGCATCCGGCGCCACGCCGACAACGCCCACCGACGCGTCGGGCGGGGTGACGATCGCCCTCGCTGACAACAGCCTGGGCAAGGTCCTCGTCGACGGTGAGGGCCGCACCCTGTACTTGTTCACCAAGGACACCCCCACCGTTCCGGCGTGCGTCGGCGACTGCCTGAGCAACTGGCCGCCGTTGACAGGCGCAACCGCTCCGACGCCCGGCGATGGTCTCTCCGCAGAAGACTTCGGCACCATCACCCTCGCCGACGGTTCGCTGCAGACCACGTTCTTCGGCCACCCGTTGTACTTCTTCGCCGGCGATCCGAGCCCTGGTGACATCAATGGGCAAGGTGTTGGTTCGTCCTGGTACGTCGTCGATGCCGAGGGCAACGCGATCAAGTAGCCGGCCCCCGGAAGGCCGCCCCGTCAGCGGCGCGGCGCAGCCGAATACGGCAGCCAGCGCCCGGCTTCGAAGTCGTACAACTTGCAGGACTTGGCGTCGCGGACGTACTCACGCATGGAAAGGCGATTCGAGCGCACCGTATCCGGGTACGCGGTAGCGATCGCCGCGGCCGCTACCGGCAACTGATGGAACGGAATACGGGCATCGACGTGGTGCGGTACATGCACGAAGATGTTGTGGAACCACAGGCGGTTGACGACGGCCGGTATCCGCATGATGGTGGTGCTCTCCATCTGCCCCTTGAACTGCGACCACTCCTTGCGCGGCCACCAGCGGATGTCGGGTGCCACGTGGTGCACGTACACAGTCCAACCGATGACCTGCACGAACAGCAGGAACGGCACCACGAGCAGTTTGATCGGTACCCAGATCGCAGCAACCCAGCCGCCCGTGAGCGCTCCCAGCGTGGCAGCACCGCCGAAGGCCACCAGCAGCACGGCACTCAACGTGATCTTGTCGCGCACGATGGCGTCGTGGCGCTTGCCAGGTGCATTGAACCGCCACATCTTCTGCCACCAGACCGTGCGCAGGAAGTAGGCGCCGGAACCGAAGCGCGACCACTCGAAACGATGACGCAGGCGGCCGAAGCGACCCATTGCCGCGTACTCCTCGACGGTGGCCGGGTGCCACACGAAGTCGAACCCCTGGCGAGTGGTGTAGCCGTGGTGGATGCGATTGTGCCCCAGATCCCAGGCGGCCTCGACGTGGAGGCTGGGCACCATGCACACCTGCGCGACGAGCCGGTTGAGCCGCCGCGAGTCCAGCAACGCGCCGTGCGACGCGTCGTGGCCGAGTACGAACAGACCCGAGACCGCGAGGCCGGCAAGTGGCCACAGAATGAGCAGCGCCCACCATCTGTCGGTGAGCGCGAGGCCCACCATCGGGATTGCATACAGCACCACCGCCTGCGCCAGTGCCCACATCGCGCGGGCGGTGGAACGCTGGTAGCACGACTCGGGAATGATGGCCCGGACGTCGTTGAGTGAGTGGGTACGGTCGGCAAGCAGCGCGGTGATGGAACTGGTCACGGGACGAGTCTACTCAGCCTACTGACCGGTAGGTAGGGCGTTTTCTGGAATTCGAATTTGTGCCGAACGGCAAGGAACTACCTCTGGCGGCGTGACCGTGGTACGAACCGTTGCCCAGCTGGAGGCTCTGTACGGCGAGCCGGTGCCGGTTCGATCACCAAGCAAGTCGACCACCTCACGCCGCTGCACCAGGAGTACGTGCACACCCTGCTGTTGCCCGACCGGCGCGGTAACAATCGGCTCGACACCCTGCGCAACCTGATCGCCGACCCGCGCATCGGGCTGCTGTTCCTCGTCCCCGGCGTGGGTGTGACGCTGCGTGTGAACGGCACTGCTGAGCTCTCCACCGACGAGCAGCTCCGCCATCGGTTCACTATCGGCGACAAGGCACCCGCGACGGTGATCGTCGTCAGCACCACCTCCGTCTACACCCAGTGCCCGAAGGCACTGATCCGATCGCACCTGTGGGAGCCGGCGAATCATCGCGACCCCTCCGAACTGCCCACGGTGGGCCAGATCATGGAGGCGATCACGGCCGGCGAGGTTGATGGCAAGGCCTACGACGACGCCTATCCGGAGCGCATCCGCCAGACCATCTACTGACACCTCGCCCGACGCCGAGCATGAACTGAGCACGCAACTCCACGTCGTGTTTGTCAGCCCTTCCAGCAGGGTAGATTCCAGGCGGGCGGGTCGCCGCATGCGCGACCACGAGAAAGAGGACGCGATGGATCTCGCCGAGAAAGCGACCGGGCAACCACCTACCGACAAAGGCATGGGGAACGGTGCCGGACGGGCGGGCAAGGTGACATCCACTCGCCAAGCGGCGTTCACGGTGCCCGGCCTCACCAGCGCCGAGGGATCACAGGTGGCGGCGCTGCTGCAGTTGCGGCTCACGAGCTTGGTCGACCTGACGCTAACGCTCAAGCACATCCACTGGAACGTTGTGGGGGCAAACTTCATTGCGGTCCACGAACTGCTCGATGTGCAACATGCAGGCGTGCAGCAGTTGGTCGACGACCTCGCAGAGCGGATCGCGACGTTGGGCGGGGTGCCCAACGGCCTGCCCGGCCAGATCGTCGAGACGCGCACGTGGAACGACTACGGACTGGATCGTGCGGATTCCCTCTCCCACCTCGGGGCCCTCGACCTGGTGTACCAGGGTGTCATCGGTGGTCACCGGCAATCGATCGGCGAGACCCGCGCCTTCGACCCGATAACCGAGGACCTCCTGATCGGGCAGACCGGTGTACTGGAGCGGTACCACTGGCTCGTGCGCTCCCACCTCGCTGACTGGGCCGGTGGGATGTCCAATGCCGGCGCGCGGTCTGAAATCGATGCCGCTCGAGCGGTTGCCGCAAAATCCAGCCGGAACGCCACCCGATCGGGAGACAACAGCCAATGAACCTCGCACGAACTCTCCGCAGAACCGCACGCCCGATCTGGGTCACCGGGTTGGTCGCCGCAGCGTGGGTCAACCGTCGCGAACTCCGCAGCGCGCTGGGCTTGGGCAAGGCTGCTGTCAGCGGCCACAACCCGACCGTCCTGGTACCCGCTGCCGGCGACACGGTCACGGTCCGCACGACGACCGCCACCTGGGCGCAGCCACGTCGTCGGTTCCATCGGCGCACCACCCTTCAAGGCCACCCCGGCAATTCGGCGGCCGTCGGCCCCTCGCACACCACCGGAATGCCCTCGCCCACCGGAAGGGAGGTGTAGACCGTGGCATTGATCTTGTGGATCCTCGCCGTCGTGCTGGTGGTCGCCGGCATCATCGCCATCACTCGCAAACAGGCGCTGCGCGGATTCGTTCTCATCATCGTCGGCCTCCTCGTCGGCCCTGGCGGTGTCAGCATCTTCACCTGAGCTGTGAGGGGCCAACCCCCGCCCGTGACAGGATGAGTTCGTGTCGCGACAGTTCGGCGAGGACAACGGCTCAGCGGATGTAGCGCTCCTCGCTGGGGCTGCGTCCGGTGATGCCGACGGGGTCTCCCGCGCCCTGTCAGCGGGCGCCGTTTTGGAAGCCCGCGACAATCATGGGCGAACAGCACTCCTGCTCGCCGTCGCAGCCGATCACCTCGAGGTCGCGCGCGTGTTGCTGGCGCGAGGAGCCGACCCGGACGCGGCCGACGATCGCATGGACACTCCGTGGCTGGTCACCGGCGTGACGGGCAGCGTCGCCATGCTCGAACTGCTGCTGCCCGCCAACCCGGACATGACGGTCCGCAATCGGTACGGGGGCATCGCCGTGATACCCGCCAGCGAGCGCGGCCATGTGGCGTACGTGCGTCGTGTGGTGCAGACCGGAATCGATGTCGACCACATCAACGACCTCGGCTGGACGGCTTTGCTGGAGGCCGTCATCCTCGGGGATGGGACGGCGCCCTATCAGGAGATCGTCGCCATCCTGCTGGCCGCAGGAGCCGACCCAGCGCTCGCCGACCGAAACGGCACGACGCCCCTGGAGCACGCCATCCGCCTGGACCGCGAGCAACTGGCCGCTCTGTTGGCCTGAACGTGCGCGGCCTGCGATTTTCTCAACGCCGACGGCCGCTGCCCGCTCATTCGTCGGCACGTTCGACGGGCGGCGGGTCGTCGGCGTAGCGCTCGTCGATGTCGTACGGTGTCAGCTCAGGCTCCTCCTGTGCGCAACGATCGGCGAACGATTCGTCGCTCACGTCGGCGTCGGCGAACTGGATGCCGTACGTCCGTTCCGGTGGCGTCAAGACTTCGGATTGGTCGGCGGGCGCCACATCGTCGCCGCTGATCGCGTCGTCGTCGAGCCGCTCGGCCACATCCTGCGGGTCGAAAGTCATCTGCCGTGGAACTGCATCATCCGCGCCACCTCCTCATTCGCAGGCACTGACACCGAGGTCTGGGTGGCACTCGGTTCACCCTGGACGGATGACCTCCGTGGACCATAGGCGCAGACTTGCGCAAACGCAACGGATCGTCGCGCAATCGCGAGCAGCGCAGGAACACACACGAGTCCGGCGTCGAGCCGGTCCAAGCGGGCGGTGAAGCGGCCGCAACCCCTCCCCCTGCGCCGTAACCTGCTCGCGTGGCCCACCTTTGCGAACCAGGCGGCACTGCGGCGGTGGTGGGTGGCGGGCCTTCCGGTCTGATGGCTGCGGAAGTGCTCGCCACCGCGGGGTTTCAGGTGGCCGTCTACGAACACATGCCATCAGTCGGCCGCAAGCTGCTACTGGCGGGTCGCAGTGGGCTGAATCTCACCCACGGCGAGCCACTCGACGATCTCCTTGCGCGGTACGGCAAGGCCACAGTGGTCGGCGCGGCTGTGCGTGCGTTTCCCCCTGCCGAATTGAGGACGTGGTGCGCCGGTCTCGGTCAACCCACCTTCGTGGGTTCCAGCGGCCGCGTCTTCCCAGCGTCGTTCCGAGCGACGCCGCTGCTGCGGGCGTGGCTGCGGCGGCTCCACGACCTGGGCGTGCTGATCCACCCACGGCAGCGGTGGCTCGGCTGGGGGACGACACCCGATGGCTTGATCGACCCTGGCCACCATCGCTTCCAGTTGGGCGCGGAAAGCACCATCGACGTGCGCAGCGACATCACCGTCTTCGCCCTCGGTGGTGCCAGTTGGCCCCGCGTCGGCTCCGACGGTGGCTGGGTGACACCGTTCCGCGAGGCCGGTCTGCACGTGCGCACGTTGCGCCCCGCCAATTGCGGCGTCTGCATCGCATGGACTCCACGACTTGCGGACCAGTTCGCCGGAGTACCACTCAAGAACGTTGCGCTCCGGGTGGGAAGCGTGTCCGTGCGCGGCGATGTGACAGTCACCCGCGATGGCATCGAATCGGGTCCCGTGTACACGCACTCGGCGACCATCCGCGACACCATCGAGCGTGACGGCAGGTGCACCGTCACCGTCGACCTGCACCCCGACCTCACTCTTCCCGTCGTGGAGCAACGCCTCGCTCACCGCCGACCGAAGGATTCGATGGCCACCGCACTACGCAGAGCACTCGGCCTCTCGCCGGTTGCAATCGCATTGCTCCGCGAGGCGACGAACAATCATCTGCCCACTCAGGCCGCCGAACTTGCCGCCTTGGTGAAGGGCGTGCCGTTGATGGTGCACGCCACGATGCCGATCGACCGCGCGATCTCCACCGCCGGCGGGCTCGCGCTCGACGAGCTCGACGATCAGTTCATGGTGCGCAGGCTGCCCGGCACGTTCGTGGCCGGCGAGATGCTCGACTGGGAGGCCCCCACGGGCGGCTACCTGCTGCAGGCGTCGTTCAGCACGGGGGTCGCCGCCGCCAACGGTGCGATCAGCTGGCTACCGCAACGCTCGCGCTGACGGAACCCACCCAGATAGGTTGCACGGGCCATGACCCGTGCCACTCGCCTCCTGCGCCTGGTGGGGTCGTGGATAGGCGTCGGCATCGGGGTACCGCTCCTGATCCGCGCCGAGCTGGGCGTGGCGCCGTTCGACGTTTTGAACACCGGGGTGTCAGATGCCACCGGCTGGTCGCTGGGCGTCTGCTTCGTCGTCGACGCCTCTCTCTTCTACGGCATCGGTCGCCTGCTGGGCGCCCGCCTCGGTTGGGCGTCCTTCGTCGGGACCATCGTCATCGGCCCGCTGGTCAACCTGTTCCTGAGCATCATCCCGCAGCAACAGGCGATGGTCGCGAGGCTGGCGCTCTACGTCGCAGGCATCCTCATCATCGCCGTCGCGATCTGCATGGTCGTGTCCACGGAGCTTGGCGCCGGGCCCTCGGAGGTGATGATGCTCGGCTTGATCACCCACGGCCTGGGTGTCGTGCCGGCACGGTGGATCAGCGACGGCACGCCGCTGGTGATCGGCGCCGCGCTGGGCGGAGCGCTCGGCCCGGGCACGCTCGCGTTCGCGGTGTTGATGGGCCCGCTGGTGAAGTTCGGCCTGCGCAAATTGCACTACGAGCCGGCGCACCGGGCCCCTGCCTGAACGGCAATGGGCTTCGGTGCGCCGGCTCGCAGCGACTTGAGTCTTGGAGTTATTCAACAGCGAGTTGCGCCAGCAACAGGCCCTTCGCCGCCTCGAAATCCTCGAAGGAGATCGATTCGTCGTCGAAGCGCTGGTGCAACGCTGCGAGGTCGGAGAGCACATCGTCCTGCGGACGCCTCGGGGCCGAAGCCGCCTCGACATCTTCGGCCGACGGCTCAGCAGACGCTTCCGCCTGCTTGCGATCTCGCTTGATCGCGGCCTTTTCCTGCTTGGCGCGCTCGCGGTCGCGCTTGGCACGACCGTTGCTGCTCAGAGCGGGCGGACGTTCTGTGCTTCTTCGCCCTTACGACCGGGGGCAACATCGAACTCGACGCTCTGGCCCTCGACGAGCGACTTGTAGCCTTCACCCTGGATCTGGGAGAAGTGCACGAACACATCCTCGCCCTGCTCGCGGGAGATAAACCCGTAACCCTTTTCGGCGTTGAAAAACTTGACGGTACCTGTGGCCATTTGGGCCCTCACCTTCGACGTGGATCCGCCAAAGCCGGAGAACCCTTGAGGCCGTCAGCTTATCGCATTCGCGAGAAACCCACACGCAAGGCAACATTCTGCGACGGTCAGCCGAAATTCGATCAGAGGCCCAGCTCATCGACGGTGACGCCGCACTCTGCAACCACCCTTGGCCGGCTAGGGCAGCAGCGGCCCCGTCACCCTGGCGCACTTTCTGACGGCACGTCCTGCGCCGCGACGTCGGTCGCTTCGGTGGCGTCCTCAGCGGGTTGTGCGTCGTCTTCGGGCTCCGGGGCCGCCTTGGGCGCCCAACTCGGCGCGACGCCCGTCTCCAGCTCGATCAAGTGAGCCTTGGCCACCTTCCACGCATCGTCGGCGGCGGCCCGGCCCTTACCCATCTGCTTCGCCTGACGCACCGCCTCGACGGCGCGCTTCAGCTCCCGCCCGGCGGCGAGCAACGCCTTCTCGTGCGCGGCGGCTTCGTCGGCCTTGCGTGCGACCTCGGCGCGCTCCTCGCGCTCTCGCTCACGCGCGGCGCGGTCGGCGCTCGCCGACTCCTTCAAAGCGGCGGCAAAGCGTTCAACGTCGGTCTCCACCTGCGCGGCGGGTCGAGCCGGCGAGGAGGGCTTCGGTGATTTCGGACGGTGGCGGCTGGGCATCAGGAGTGAAGTCTGCTCGCGTCGGGCGGGTCGTTGTCAACAGCAGCGCTCACCGCCACCCCCGTGAGCCTTGCGTCGAACTGTCGATCGACCGGGCGAGGTGCCTCCTAGAGTTGCGCGCATGATCGAACCGCCCAAGGCCGAATTGATCGAGTTGCGCAGCGACAATGCCGCCGGCGTCGCACCCGAGATCCGTGCCGCGGTCCCCGCGCCCGACCGCGGGTCTGCCCTCGCATACGGCGCGGACGCCATCACCGCACAACTGCAAGAGTTGGTGCGCGAGGTGTTCGGGCATCCCGATGCGGAGGTGTTCCCGGTGGTGAGCGGTACGGCAGCCAACTCGCTGACGCTCTCCGCCCTGTGCCCTCCATGGGGCAGCGTGTTGTGCCACGAGACCGCTCACATCTTTGCGAGCGAGGGTGGCGCTACCTCGCTGTTCAGCGGCGGCGCGGTGATGCGCGGGCTGCCTGGTGCCGGACACAAGCTGCAGCCGGAGAGCATTCGCGACGCCTTCGACGCCACCCGCTGGGGGGACCCGCACCACTCGCAGCCGTCGGTGGTTTCGGTCACGTGTCCCACCGACTTCGGCACCGTCTACACGACCGGGCAGGTCGCGGCCCTCGCCGCGCTCGCCCACGGCCGCGGGCTGCGCATGCACCTCGACGGTGCACGCATCGCGAACGCGTTGGTGGCGTTGAGTTGCTCACCCGCCGAGCTCACCTGTGCGGCCGGTGTCGATGCCTTCTCGCTCGGCGCCACCAAGAACGGTGCGCTCAGCACGGACGCCATCGTGTGCTTCGACCCCGCGGTCGCCGAGCAGCTGGTGTACCGCGTGAAGCGGGCCGGCCACGTCGCCAGCAAGATGCGCTACCAGTCCGCGCAGTTGGTCGCGTACCTCACCGATGACCTGTGGCTGCGGCTGGCGCGCCGTGCGAACGAGGCGATGGTGACGCTGAGCAATGGGCTGCGTGCGCTCGACGTGGTGCTGCTCGCCGATGCGCAGGCAAACATGCTCTTCGCCCAGGTCGGTGAGGAAGCAGCGGCGAGGCTCGCTGGGGCCGGGTTGCTGTTCTACGGCATGGGCAACGGCGTGGTCCGGTTCGTCACCAGCTTCCAGACCACTGAGGATGATGTCGCCGAGGTGCTGCGGCGAGTGGAGCTGGTGCTCAGCCGACCGTGAACTGCACGGCGATGCGCTCGCTGACGTGCAGCGCGATGTAGGCCTGCACCAGCGCCTGATGAGCGGGGTGGTCACGGTACGCAAGGAATTCGTCGACCGACGCGAACTCGCCGGTGACCGCATAGTCGTAGTTCGTCGCTACCACGCCCAGGTCGCGGCCGTAGGCGAACGACACGATGTGAGGGATCAAGGACGGCAGCCGTTCGAACGCCGCCGTCGTCGCTGCGACATGGGCATCGTCGACACCCTCGTTCCACCGGAACATCACCACGTGTCGGATCATCGCCGCTCCCTTCGTCAGGCGGCGCAGCGTAGTCACCTTCAACGCGCCGCCGGCCGTGACTCACGGACTGCCGGCCGCGGTGGTCACGAGGTGCGGCGGCGCCTTGCGTGGTCGGCCAACTCGGCTGCCATCCGTTCGGCGGACCAGCCGTCGGCGACGCCGTGGCGCACGAGGTCGGCCTGCGAGGGTGGAGCGAGACCACCGATCGGCTGGTCGCGGTCGAGGTTCGTGGGAAAGGCATAGCCCTCGGCGCACGCAGCGATCGCGTTGCGTAACTGCACCGGATCCAGCCGGCCGGCGGCGGTCGACAACGCGGGGTAGACCGCCGCGCACATCGCGCGCCGGTCGACCGACTCCATCGCCCGCCCGAACGCCGATGACACCTGCAGCAGGTTGGCGGCGCGGCGCACATCGGTGGTGTGGTTGCTGCCGGCGGCATGCAGGATCGCAGGGTTGAAGAACATTGCATCACCCTTGGCCAGCGCCAGCTGCACCTGGTGTAGCAGGAAGTGGTCGCGCACCTCGGGGTTGCGCCAGGCGAGGTAGCCGAGCGGATACTTCTGCGAGTGCGGGAGCACCATCGTCGGACCACTGGCCACGGGCATGTCGGTGTGTGCCACCGCGCCCTGCAGGGTCATCGCTGCGGACAAGCTGTGCACGTGGGCCGGGTACTGCTCGACCACCTCATCGCTCTGGAAGCCGAGGTGGTAGTCACAATGCGCGTCCTGGGCCTGGCCGCCGGGGTTCACCACGTTCACCTGCGACGTGATCTGGTACGACGGCCCCAACCAGGCGAGGGACGCGAGGGCGATCACCTCGTTGGCGTAGTAGTCGACGAACGTCGCGGGGTCGCACAGGGCCAGCTTCTCCAGTGCGTTCCACACACGGTCGTTGGCTCCGGGCTTGGCGAAGTGGTCGCCGGCGGCGGTGCCGGCTGCATGCTGATCATCGATGAGCGAGCGAAACACGTCGGTCGCTCGATCCACCACCGACACGTCGGGAAAGGCGCCGACGAACACAACGATGCCCGGGCCGTCGAGCAGCGCATGGGCGAGCTCGGCTCGCAGCACACGTTCACCGTCGGGCTCCGCCAGTTGCGACAGCACCACGTCGGTGTCGTACAGCAACACCTCGCGGTCGATCGACGAAGCGTGCGGGTAGTCGGCGAGGTTCACCGACGGCTGCACCAGTGCATCGAGATCGGCGACTCGTACATCGGCTGCCCGCAACCATTGAGAACTCACTGACTGTGCCATGACGCAAAGCTACGACGCCGACGGCTCAGCCCCGCAGCTGCAAGCCCGTTAGCCCGCGAATCACGAAGTTGGGTTCGTACGTGGGTTCCTCAGCCATCTCCAACAACGGAAACCGGGCCGCCAGCCCCGCCACCGACACTTCGATCTCCTGCCGTGCCAACGGCGCACCGACGCAGAAGTGAATGCCACCGCCGAACCCGATGTGCGCTGTATCGCCGCGAGCGATGTCGAAGCGATCCGGGTCGTCGAACCGGCGCGGGTCGCGCTGCGCCGCGCCGAACAACATCGCCACCTCCTGGCCGATGTCGATCGATTGGCCCGCGATCTCGACACCCTCTTCCAGCACCCAGCGCTCGAACAGGTGCAGCGGCGGATCCCACCGCAACATCTCCTCGACCGCGACGCGGGCGGGTACCTCCCCGGACACCACACGATCCCACTGCCCCGGATGTCGCAGGATGGCCCGCATGCCATTGCCGAGCGTGTTCACCGTGGCCTCGTGACCGGCCTCCAGCAACACCATCGTGGTGGAAACGATCTCGTCCTCGGTGAGCGTGTCGCCCTCGTGCTCCACCCGCACCAGTTCCGACACCAGCAGCCCATCCGGCTTGCGCCGCTTCTGCGCGATCAGCGCTTTCGTGTAGTCGATGTACTCGGCGGCCGCAGTGTTGGCAGCGGCTCGCACCTCGTCGGATGTGGTCAGCTCGTACATCTTCACGATCGCGTGCGACCAGTCGAGCAACAACTGCGTGTCGGCCCTTGGTACGCCGAGCATCGAACAGATCACCGCCACCGAGTGCGGCTGCGCGTAGTCGCGCAGCAACTCGAACTCGCCGCGCTCGCGACAGGAATCGAGCAGCTCGTTGGCGAAACCCTCCACGGTCGGTCGCATCGCGGTGACTGAACGGGGTGTGAACACCTTGGCCACCAGGCGACGGATGCGAGTGTGGTCCGGCGGCTCGAGGCACAACAGCGACCACCGCTCGTGCTGCTGGAACGCAGCCCACCGCCTGTCGGGCGACGGGCGTCCGACCTGCGCGTGCGTGTACAGGTGACTGTAGCTGCGGCCCAGGCGGCGGTCGCGCAGCGCCTCCTGTACATCACTGAAGCGGGTGAGCGCCCAGTGCCCGGCGGCCACGTTCCAGAAGATCGGCGTGGCCTCACGCAAGTCGTTCAGGACGGGGTACGGGTCGGCGATGAAGGCCGGGTCGGCGACGTCGAAGCGGGCGATCAGTTCGTCGAGGCTCATCACAACCGCCAGCGTACGGCGGGCTGCCCGTCAGCCGAGTACCTGCCAGGTCCACACGCGCATCTCGGCGCCCACGCCGTCCTCCACGATCAGCGGTGCCGGTTCGGTGCGCTCGATCAGACGCCACAGGCCGTCGGCCTCGAGACGACGAACCTCGGCGGCGTAGCCGAGCGGCTCGAAGGCGTCGTCGCGGAACGTGATCGACACATGGCCCCCTGGCCGCACCATGGCAGCCAGACCCGCCAGCGCTACGGGCCCGACATGGCCGTAGGTGAACACCCCCACTGAGACGGCAGCGTCGAAGGTGGCCGGGAGAACCGAAATCGGATCGAGCAGCGAGCCCTGCACCAACTCGTCGTACACACCACGAGCCGCAGCCTGCTCCAGCATCGCCGACGAAAGGTCGAAGCCGACGAGCCGACCGACGCCGAGCGCTCGCAGGTGAAGGCCGACGAGGCCGGTGCCACAGCCGGCGTCGAGGACACTCGCGTCCTGGCCGGCGAAGTGATGGCACCGCTCGGCTCCGATCCGCGGGGCCAGGTAGTGCATGCCCTCCAGATCGGCGTCGTACTCTCCAGCCCACACCTGATACCGCTCGCGCAGCTCGTCAGGGGTGGTCGCAGAGTAGATCCAGGCCAGCCGGTCGTCGTCCATCGGACGATTCTGCCACGGTGGCTTGGATGGTACGTTCGTACAAGGAATCACAATGACCTGGGGGTCCGATGACCAGCACGTACCCGCACCTGGCACAGCCGTTGCAGCTACGCCACGTCACCCTGCGGAACCGCGTCGTGTTCGGTGCCCACACCGCCAACATGGCCGAGAACGGCCTGCCCGGGGCACGACATCTCGGCTACTACCTCGAACGTGCACGTGGAGGCGCCGCGATGATCGTCGTCGAGCCGGTGCCCGTGCACGCCACTGCGGTACTCACCCGAGGCAACTTCCGACACGGTGACGACGCGATCATCCCCGGCTTCCGCGCCATCACCGACGCCGTGCACGCCGAGGGCGCAGTGATTCTGCACCAGCTGTACCACGTCGGCCAGCACGGCGACTTCGACAACAGCTACCAGCCATCGTGGTCGCCCTCCGGCCTGCCCTCCTACCACGACAACGAGGGCAGCCATCAGATGACCGACGCCGAGATCGAGGAGATCATCGAGTCGTTCGTCGATGCAGCCGAACGTGCCCAGCGCTGCGGTTTCGATGGCGTCGAGTTGTTCGCCGCCTACAACGCAATCATCGATCAGTTCTGGCTGCCATGGTCGAACCGACGCACGGACCGCTGGGGCGGCTCGTTCGAGAATCGCATGCGTTGCAGCAGCGAGATCATGCGGCGCATCCGCGAGCGCGTCGGCGACGAGTTTGTCATCGGTCTTGCCGTGAGCGTCGACGAGGGCGTGCCGCCCGCGCTGCAGATCGACGAGCTGTGCGAGATCGTCGCCTGGCACGACGAGCGACGCCTCATGGACTACGTCACGTGCGGCACCGGCAGCTACTTCAGCTTCGACAAGATCATCCCCACCTACCAGCACGCCGACAAACTGGGCGTGCCGATGGCCGAGCGGCTCACGCAGGTGGTGACCCACGCCAAGGTGCAGGCGGAGAGCCACATCCGCACACCGGAGAACGCCGATTACGTTATCGCCTCCGGTCAGGCCGACATGGTCAGCATCGTGCGCGGCCAGATCGCCGACCCCCACCTCGCGAACAAGGCACTCACCGGCCGCGGCGACGAAGTACGCGGCTGCATCTCGTGCAACCAGATGTGCTGGGGCAGGCGCTATCGCGACTACTGGATCTCATGCCTCGTAAACCCATCCGCCGGCCGCGAGTTCGAGTGGGGCGGCGACACCTTCGAGCGGGTCACCGAGCCACGCGAGGTGCTCGTGGTCGGCGGCGGGCCGGCCGGGCTGGAGGCTGCCCGTGTGGCGGCCGAGCGCGGCCACCGGGTGACGTTGGCCGAGGCCGGGCCACAGCTCGGCGGGGCCTTCCGGCTCGCCGGGTTGCAGCCACGCCGCTCGCAGATCACCGAACTGATCGAGTGGTACCGACGCGAGCTGGAACGGCTCGGCGTCCGCGTGAGGATGAACCAGCCGATGCTCGCCGACGACATCGCGGCCGCAGGCGCCGAGGCGGTGGTGATGGCCACTGGCTCGCAGCCGACGGGTACCGGCTTTCAACGACAACTGCCGCTGATGGCCGAACTGCCGGGAGTGCGCCTGCCCAATGTGTGGCCGATCGAGGACGTCATGTCGCACAACGCCCGCCCCGGCCGGCGGGTGATCCTGCTCGACGACACCGGCGACTGGCGTGGCGGCGGCACCGCCTGGTTCCTCGCCGAACGCGGGCATCAGGTCACCGTCGTCACGCCCCACCCGATGGTGGGGTACTGGGTGCAGCGCACCGCCGGTGACTACGAGTTGCGGGCTCGTCTGGCGCGCCTCGGCGCAAGCTGGCACACGGAGTCCGCCATCACGGCGTGGACCGGTACGACGGCGACTGTACGCAGCCTGCTCGACGGCGGCGAGCAGATCGTGGAGGCGGACGCCCTCGTCCTTGCCACCACCAACATCTCCGAGACGGCAGTCATCGACGAGCTTGCCGGCCGGTTGCCGGAGATGCACCTGGCCGGCGATGCGGTCGCCGCCCGGCTGGCGGTGCAGGCCATCTACGAGGGTCGCGTCATCGGGATGAGCCTCTGACAGCCAAAGACGCCGATGCCGCTGCGCAAAACCGCTTCATGTCGGCGAACATGATCTGCCGCGCGCACGTGGCGCTAGGGTCCCGGTCGTGATCGTCGTGGCCGGCGAGGCGCTGGTCGACCTCGTGATCGATACCCAAGCTGCCATCACGTGCCAGCGCGTCGGTGCCGATCCGCCGCGGCGTTCAAAGCCCACCGATCGATGACACCTCTCCACCCGCGGTTGATCGCCCGCATCGATCGGATGCTGGTGGGTGGTGGTCGGCTGCTGGGCATCGCCGGTGCGCCCGGCGCGGGGAAGAGCAGGCTTGCCGATGCGGTCGCCGCTCACTTCGGCAACCGTGCCCAGCTGCTGCCGATGGACGGCTTCCACTTGGCCAACGAAGAGCTGGCTCGGTTGGGCCGGTCCTCGCGCAAGGGCTCGCCCGACACGTTCGACGTCGACGGTTACATCGCCGCGCTACTACGCGTGCGAGTACGGGACCACGATGTGCTCGTTCCTCGCTTCCACCGCGAGATCGAGGAGCCGATCGCCGGCGCGATCCGCATCACGACGAACACCGACCTGGTGATCTCTGAGGGCAACTACCTCCTGTTGCAACAAGGGCGCTGGGCACAGGTCGCCGAGCTGCTCGACGAGTCGTGGATGCTGAGCCCACTCGACGATGTGCGCCGCCAACGCCTCGTGGGCCGACACATGGCCAACGGTCGCAGCACGGCCCACGCGCAACGGTGGGTGTCTACCGTCGACGAGCCGAACGCGCGACTGGTTGCCACCGTCTCGGCAGCCGCTGATCTGGTCATCGACCCCGACGATCTCGACTCGTTGCAATGACCGACGCGATCAGAACAGTTGACGTAGGCGGCTCTCGATGTCTTCGCGATTGAGGTAGCCGCCACACATGCGGCGCAGGCCGGCGTAGGCGGCCCTGCCGTGCAGAACACGCCAGTTGTCGAACAGCAGTGCCTCGCCCGGCTGCAGCACGTGGCGCCACTGCATCGCGTGATCGTTGGCCAGTTCTTCGAACACTCGAATGGCGTCGTAGAAGGCGATCATGTCGGCCTCGTCCAGCAGGAACGGCGCACGGTCGTAGTTGTTGAACGACACCTGCACCAGTCGGCCGGTGTGGTCATGGCGAAACACGGACCGCGCGGCCAGCAGGTGCGCGCCGTCGCCTATGTACTGCCCGGGCACCGCCACCGAGGACAAAACTTCGAACAGGTCGGCATGCTCCGCCTCCATCCGGCGAGCGATCGCAAACGCGTCGACGATCGTGCTCTCGCCGCCGCTCCCGGCGAACTCGAGGCAGTGCAGCAGCTGACAACCCGGAGCATCGTTGGTGTACGTACCGTCGGTGTGGCCCCTCAGCTCGAGGGTGGTGTAGGCGGTGTCCGCCTTCGACATGTCGGCCTGGAACTCGAAGAAGCCGCCGAAGATCGTCTCGCGGATGTACGCGACCCGATGCAACAGCGCTTTGGTTGCCTCCGCCGTGGCCGGCGTGCCGACAACCAGGCAAAAGCCGTACTGCAACGTGTTGCCGAGCCATTGCACGAGCCCGGCTTCGGTGTGCATCGCCAATTCGTACGGGACCGTCGGTGTGGTGAGCGAGCCCGCGTTCCACAACGTGATCGGTACATCGACCGCCGCCCGCGCGACGAGCGGGTGCCGATACTCGGCAAGGAAGCGCACCGGCAGCGACGACTGCGGCTCCAACATGTCCCAGGTGACCAGCAGTTGGCCATCGACGACCGCTGTGCTCAACCCCTGCAACGCACGCGGAACACGGGCGGTGAACAGTTGGCGCTGTTGCGTGACCGGGTGCATGGTCTCGTCATCGTGGGCGTGGTCGCGGAGCCACAGCCACGGGTAGCGGGTGACGACACCGTCGGCCCACGTGACCTCCAGCGAGGCCCCGTCGTGACGAAGCGAACCAATCGTTGCCATTTCTGAATGGTAGTTCAGCCGTTGGCCCCGACGTTGCGCCGCCTCACGCACCGCGCGTCATGTCAGTCCTCGATAGTGAGCGCGCGCTCGGGGCAGTTGCCCACGGCGCGACGGGCCTTGGCTTCCAGTTCCGAGGGCAGATCGCCCTCGATCAACACCACGGCGTTGCCGTAGTCGTCGGCGCCGAACACTTCCGGCGCCGCGATGGCACAGCTCTGATGCCCGTGGCAGGCGTCGTAGTCGAGTCGGACTTTCACGATCGAACCGCTCAGCCCATCACGGTGCCGGAGGTCACCGACTTCTCGCGGCGGCGAGAGAACGAGCCAAGGTTGATCGTGCGGCCCGTACGCGCACCCGTGAACTGGACCGGCTGCTCGTCGTGGTCGATTCCGGCAGCCTCCGCGTCGATGATCTCTCGCATGAACTGACCGGCCAACGGTGCGTTCTTGAACTGGTTGCCGCTCGTGCCACAGGCCATGAAGAAGCCGGGCAGATCGCTCTTGTCGTACAGCGGCACCCAGTCGTCGGACGCGTCGTACAGCGCGGCCAGCCCTACCGGACGATGCGGCACGCCGAACTGCGGCACCCGGCGAGCCAAGCGCATCATCGAGACTTCGAACTGCTCGACTGTCGGGTACTCGTCGAACTCGTCCGGGTTCGTGACCCAGTGCAGTTCATCGCACTCGGGCTCGGTGCCGCCCACCAACCAGGTGCCGCCGATCTGCGGGCGGAAGTAGTGGCCGATGTCGAGGTCGGCGACTGCGGGCATCCCGTCGGCGAGCCGCAGGCCCGCCGGCGCCTCGACGATGAACACCTCCTGGCGCAGGGGCCGATGCCCGATTCGCATTCCGTCGGTGACGTCTGCCAGCTTGTTGATCAGTCCCGAATGCGGCCCGCCGACGTTCACCACGACCGATGCCGCGATGTGCTCGCCGCCGGCCAGCGTCACGCCCGACACGCGCCCACCGACGCGGTCGACGCTCACAACTTGTTGGTGAAACCGGAACCGGGCCCCATGCTGTTGGGCGGCGAAGGCGAGGTTACGAGCGGCAAGCATCGGATCGTCGATGAAGCCGGACTCGGGCTCGACGATGGCGGTGAGCTCGCTGCCCGCATCGTCGGCGAAGGCCGGATCGTCGATCGGCTTCGGCGGGTAGTACGCACCGAGATCGACACCCGGCAGCAGGCGGCGGAGGGCGTCGGTGCCCACCAACTCGTAGGCGATGCCCACTTCGTCCCACAGCCGTTGGATACGCGCCGTGTTGTCGCCCGGCGTGTTGAAGATGCACATGCCGGTGCGGACGAACCGTGCCATGCCATCGGGATCCTCGGCACCGAGGTGACCGGCCCAGTCGTTCCACATCGCCGCCGCCTCCCACGCGGTGAGCACAGAATCGATCGTGGAATAGCTGAAGCGAATGATCGACGACGACGAGCTGGTGGAACCGGCGCCCGCCGCCGGCCCCTTGTCGACCACGACCACCGAGCGGCCACCACGGGCCAGCTCGAGCGCCACTGCCGAACCAATCACTCCTGCACCGATGACGACGGCATCCATACGGTTACTCATGCCGCCACGCTAGCCCTGCGCCCTATTTGCGGTACAACCGTACCGGTGTGACCTCACTCGAATCAGCCGGTGGCTGCGCCGAAGGCCCAGCCGACCGCCATCGTGACCGCCATTGCGATGGCGCCGCCGATGACCACGCGAGAAATCGAGCGGCCCGGTCGGGATCCGCCGGCGCGGGCGCCGATGAAGCCCAACCCGACAAGGGCCACCATCGTGACGGCGATGACCGTGACGATGCGCAGGGACTTCGTTGCCAGCGCAGCCGCGATGAGCGGGACGGCTGCGCCGAGGGAGAACGCAATCGCGGAGCTCCAGGCTGCCTGGAACGGCTCCGCAAGTTGGTCTTGGGTGATGCCGAGCTCGTCGTGCAGGTGGGCCGCCAGCGCGTCGTGTTCGGTCAGTCGCGCTGCCACCTCGGTGGCGAGTGCGGGTTGCAGTCCCTTGGCCCGGTAGATGGCAGCAAGTTCTTCCAGCTCGTGGTCGGCCTGGTTGGCGAGCTCCCACCGCTCCTTCTCGATGTCGCTGCGCTCCGAGTCGCGCTGTGACGAGACCGATACGTACTCGCCGAGGGCCATCGAGACCGCGCCGGCGACGAGGCCGGCCGTACCGGCGGTGAGGATGGCGGTGCGGGTGGACGAGGCTGCGGCGACGCCGAGCAACAGGGCTGCCGTGGAGACGATGCCGTCATTGGCGCCCAACACCATCGCCCGCAACCAACCGACTCGGTGGCCGTAGTGGCCTTCGTGGTGTCGCATGCTCCGAGCTTACCGAGGCGTTCCCGGTCGCCAGCTGTGGATCACTTGGTAGTAGTTCG
>JANONE010000028.1:0-2041 GCA_031420675.1 Ilumatobacteraceae bacterium
GGGCGCCATCGCGGTCGAGCAGCCAGTCGGCGCCAGGGCCCCAGGCCTCGGCATGCAGTTCGTTGCCGCGCCAGTCGAGGTGCAGCGTTCCGCACCCTTGCGGGGTGAAGGTCGCGCGCCAGAACTCGTCCTGCGCGAGCCGGGTGGTGGGGTCGCCGGCACCGAAGCGGTACCCCGACAGGACACCACGCAACGAGCCCCGCCCGGTGGGGGCGACAGCAGCCGGCACTGGTGTGGCCGGCTCAGTTGGCGGTGACGGGCCGCAATGCAACAGGTGCATCGCCGCCCAGCAGCGGGTGATGGCAGGCGACGTAATGACCTGGGCCGACCTCGCGCAGCTGTGGTTCCTCGGTGCGGCAGCGATCGTCGGCGGCGGCGCAGCGCGGGTTGAACCGGCACCCTGGCGGCGGCAGCACCGGCGACGGTGGCTCGCCCTCGATGGCGACCTGGTGCACTGCGATGTCGGGGTTGGGTACCGGGATGGAATCGATGAGCACCTTGGTGTAGTGGTGCGCCGGCGAGTCGTACAGGGTGTCGGACGGCGCCACCTCGCAGATCTTGCCGAGGTACATCACCTGGATGCGGTCGCTGATGTTCTTCACCACGGCGAGGTCGTGGGCGATGAAGACGAGCGTCAGGCCGAACTTCGCCTTGAGGTCTTCCAGAAGGTTCAGCACCTGTGCCTGCACGCTGACATCGAGTGCGCTGACCGGCTCGTCGCAGATGATGCGGGTGGGGTCGCGCACCAGCGAGCGGGCGATCGAGATGCGCTGGCACTGACCGCCGGAGAACTGGTGGGCTTGGCTCTCGGCGGCTCGCTGAGGGTCGATACCCACTTCCTCGAGCAGGGCGTCGACCTTCTTGAGTTGCTCGTCGCCCTTGCCGCGCTTCCAGATCACCAGCGGCTCGCGCACGATGTCGCGCACCTTGCGCCGCGGGTTGAGCGACGAGATGGGGTCCTGGAAGATCATCTGCATCCGAGTGCGGGCAGCGCGCATCTCGTCGGCGGGCAGCGCAGTGAGCTCCTGACCTTCGAACACCACCGAGCCGCTGGTAGGTCGCGGCAGCATCATCAGCGCTTTGCCGGTGGTGCTCTTGCCGCAGCCGCTCTCGCCCACCACGCCCAGCGTCTCGCCGCGTAGCACGTCGAAGCTGATGCCGCTGACCGCGTGCACCTTCAAACCTGTGCGCCCGACAGGAAACTCCATGACCAGGTCTTCCACGCGCAACAACACATCCCCAGAGGTGCGCAGGTGCGCCTTGCCGGTACCCGCCATCAGTTCGCCGCTACCTTTTGCGCGGCCATTTGTGCGGTACGATCACGGTGCACCGGGGAACCCACGGGGTACCAGCATGCGTACACGTGCTCGGGGTGCTCGGCAGTCATCAGCGGCGGCTCCTCTTCGCGGCAACGGTCCTGCACGAAGGAGCAGCGCGGCGAAAATCGGCAACCCTTGGGCGGGTTGACCAGATCCGGGGGCCGGCCGGGAATCACGTTGAGCCGAGTGTGGCTGGGGTCCTCGATCTTGGGGATGCTGTTCAGCAAGGCCTCGGTGTACGGCATCTTCATGTTGGCGAAGAGGACACGCGTGGGAGCCTTCTCGACCAGCTTGCCGCCGTACATGACGGCGATCTCGTCGGTGTGTCCGGCCACAACTCCGAGGTCGTGGGTGACGAGGATGACCGACATGTTGCGGTCGCGCCGTTGCTCGCCGATCAGTTCGAGGATCTGGGCCTGCACCGTCACGTCCAGCGCGGTGGTGGGCTCGTCGGCAAACAACAACGTTGGGCCACACGACATCGCGAGCGCGATCATGACGCGTTGGCGCATGCCGCCGCTGAGCTCGAAGGCGAACTGGTCGAGACGCTTCTCCGGCTCGGGGATGCGCACGTCCTGCAACAGCCGCAGGGCAGTAGCGCGGGCGTCGTCCTTGTTCATGTCCAGGTGGATCTTGAGCCCTTCGCCGATCTGCTTGCCGACTCGCATCACCGGGTTCAGCGAGGTCATCGGATCCTGGAAGATCATCGACATCTCCTTACC
>JANONE010000029.1:0-5521 GCA_031420675.1 Ilumatobacteraceae bacterium
TGCCCGATCGGGCAGACCGCACGGGCGAGCCCCGACGATGCCGTTACCGACCTGATAGAACGGCTCTCGACGTGTTCAGATCGTCGTGCCCTCGTGTTCGACGGCGACCGGCTCGTCGGGATCGTGTCTCCCACCGACATCAACCGGGCAGTCGAACTGGCCGTGCTCCGCACCAGCCGGTGACGTCCGGTTCATTCAGGCGAGCCGAACACGTTCGAGATGGCGCGGGACGACCGCTTCCCAATCGAGACGGTCCTCGATCGCGTCGTGAAGCGCACTCGACGAGCCCGGCTCACCGTGCACCAGATAGGCCGTGTCAGGTGGCCGAGTGGCCGAGCCCAGCCAGCTCACCAGCTCGTCGTGATCGGCATGCACGGAGAAGCTGGCAATGTCGACCACCTCGGCACGGACACGCACATAGCTGCCGAACATCTTGATCTCCGACTGCCCGTCGGCCAACGCCCGCCCTCTCGTACCAGCCGCCTGGAACCCGACAAGGATCACCGTGTTGCGTCGGTCGGGCAACAGCCGGGCAAGGTGATGAAGCACCCGGCCACCAGTCGCCATGCCCGAAGCCGACACGATGACGACCGGGAAACGAACGTTGGCAATCGCTTTCGAGTCCTGCACATCACGGACTTCGATCAGCTGGCCGGTGTCGAACGGGTCATCGTGATCGTGCCACTCAGGCTGCACATCGGCTGCACCCCCGCTGATCGCGTCGCGGTAGACCTCCAGCGCACGCAACGCCATCGGGCTGTCCACATACACAGGGATACGCGGGATCCTGCCAGCCTGCATCAGCTCGCGCAGGTGGAACAACACCACCTCGGTCCGGTCCACAGCGAACGCAGGGATGAGCACGCTGCCACCCCTGGCAGCGGTGCGGGTGATCGCATCGCGGAACCGGTCCAACGCCCCCGCGTCGTCATGCAGCCGACCACCATAGGTCGATTCCATCACGACCACATCCGCACCGTCAGGCGGCGCAGGTGGCACCAGCAGCGGATGGTTCGCGCGGCCGAGATCGCCGCTGAACAACACCGTCCGGCCGCTCTCGGTCAGCCGCACCGTTGCCGTCGCCGAGCCCAAGATGTGACCGGAGGGCCGCAACTGAACCTCCACACCGGGGGCGAGTTCGACCCATTCATTGAACGGGTGGGCGTCGATCTGGTCGAGGGCGCGGACGGCGTCGGCCTCTGTGTACAACGGGAGTGCAGGGTGGTGCTTGGAGAACCCCATCCGGTTCGCATACTCGGCCTCCTCTTCTTGCAGGTGGCCGCTGTCGGGTAGCACGATGGCTGCCAGGCGAGCGGTGCTGTCGGTGCACACCACTCGCCCACGGAAACCGTCCCGGCACAGCCGGGGCAGGTAGCCAACATGGTCGATGTGCGCATGGGTGACCACGACTGCGTCGATCGACGCCGGGTCCAGCGGAAACGGCGCCCAGTTCCGCAGCCGCAACTCCTTCAGCCCCTGGAACAGGCCGCAGTCGACCAGCACCCGCGCGTCGGCGGTCTCGATCAGGAAGCGGCTGCCCGTTACCGTGCCGGCAGCTCCGAGGAAGCTGAGCACCGGCACCGCCGGGCGCGGCCACTCAGGGTACGACACCTCCTCGACGACATCGCGACCACTCGGGCTTGCGGACTTCGCTCGGCTCATTGCTGCTCCTCCTGCGACGAATCGGCTCGATTCCGATCGGGTGGCGGGACGACCGCAACGGGGCAGTCGTTGTATTGACACAGGTAGCTGGCGACGCTGCCCATGAGTAGGACCTCAAGAGGGCCAATCCCTCGGGCACCAACAACGATCATGCACGCATCGCTTTGACGAGCCACCTGTTTGAGCAGCACTCGCGGATCGAGCCCGTTGACCACCGCTCGACATTCAATGCCGGCTGCGGCCGCCACCTCGCACTGAGCGTCCGCGATGG
Organism: Ilumatobacteraceae bacterium; assembly: GCA_031420675.1. Taxonomy (GTDB): domain Bacteria; phylum Actinomycetota; class Acidimicrobiia; order Acidimicrobiales; family Ilumatobacteraceae; genus UBA668. The sequence goes on from JANONE010000029.1 coordinate 1,934, forward strand.
CCCGAGCATCACGTCGGAGCGGTTCGAAGACCGCGCCAGCCAACTCACCGATCGGGGAAACGAACCCTGACACAGCGATGATCGATGCCCCCGTCGCCTGCGCCACCGTGATCGCCCATCGCATCGCTGCGGCCGCGTTCGGTGAGCCATCAACTCCGACAACGATCGGTCCGCGTGTACTGACCGTAGCCGGCGGCACTATGACCACCGGCCAGGGCGAGTGCTCGGCGAGACGCCGGCTGACCGAGCCCAGCAGGCGACCGGAAACGGAGCCGAGGCCTCGCTTGCCCACAACGAGAGCGACGGGCTGCAATTGCGCGGCGGCATGCAGGAGGGCGTAGTCGGCCGGCCCTCGTTCCGCCATCACGTCGGCGTGGTCCGCGTCTGCCCCCAGCGACTCGCGTACGAAGTCGGTCAGCTCGGCTGCAATGACGGCATCCACCTCGTCAGGAGCACGCAACGCCGACCGGCCTGGCAAGATCGCCATCGACGGATACTCCCAGGCCCGCACCACGCACAACCGATTCCCCATCGCCGCCGCGAAGCCGTACGCCCAGCGCAACGCAGCGCGGGAGCCGTCTGACCCGTCGACTCCGACCAAGCACACCACCTGTACACCTCCTGGTTCAGCCGACTGGTTCAGCCGACTGGTCCAGCCGACCACGTCGAGGTACCGACCACTCCCTCAATGGTAACTGTTCAAGTACCCCGATATGGGTTGTGATCAGGGTGTCGCGTGGTCCGCGCGATTATCCACCACTGAGCGCGCGCTGTGGTGTAGAACGTTCGTGTGGGCGACGCCCGCGACAATCTCCTCGTCGAGCTACGACGAGGAGTATCATCCCGCTCGAATGCGCGGCGACAGACGACACCAGTTCGGCAGAGTCGTCGCGCGGGTGCTCGCGGCGACGCTGTTCGCGACCACGACGCTCGCCGTCGCTCCCGCGAGCACCGCCGCGCCGGGCGTGGTGGAGGCGCTGCTGGTCGGTGACTCGGTGCTGAACGGCCTTGCCCAGGGATACAGCTCGGCAGGCCGGGCCGCGCTCGCCGCACGGCACTCGTTCATCCTCGATGCCGCCGGCTGCAGGCGGCTGATCACCACCAGTTGCCGGATCCCGCCCGCGTCGGCCCCGACCAACGCGATCACCGAGGTGCGCGCCTGGGCGGGCCAGTACGACCGTGCGCTGGTGATCGCGGTGGGGTACAACGATCCGTCGAGCGGGCCGTTCGGGATCGCTGCGGCGGTCGAAACGATGATCGCCGAGGCCCGCCGGCAGGGCATCGACCACGTGATCTGGCTGACGTATCGCGAGGCCGGCAGCGCTGCGAACGTGGCCCGCTTCCGTGCGAGCAACGCGGTCCTGCGCAGCCTGCAGGCCACGTATCCGGAGCTGTTGCTGGCCGACTGGGCCACGCGCAGCGCAGGGTTGCCGAGTGGGTGGTTCTCGGGTGACGGCATCCACCTCGGGCCGCAGGCAGCGGCGGCGATGGGCGACCTGATCGGCGACTCCCTCGACCAGCTGCCCACGGTCCCGGCGCGATGCACGTCAGGCGTGTGGTCGGGCGTCGCCGTGCCCGACGGGGCACCAAGCCCTGCACCACCGGCCGAAGGTGGCGTGCGATTCCTTGGCGCCCCTGCGCGGTTCGTCGACACCCGCGAGCTCCCGGGCAAGCTCGGGGCCGGCCATGTGCTGAGTGTGCCGATCGCCGGCGTCCACGGCGTTTCCGCCGATGCCATCGCGGCGATGGTCTCGGTGACGGCCATCGAGCCGTGCGCCGACACGTTCCTCACCGCGTTCCCGTGTGGCGGCGCAGTACCGACTGCGTCGACGGTCAACGCGGCGGCGCTGTCGATCGTTGCCAACTCTGCCGTCGTCCGCCTCGGTGGTGGGGCGTTGTGCGTGTACTCCTTTCAGCCGACCGACGTGATCGTCGACGTCAGCGGCTGGCTCGGGTCGGAAGGTCTGGGCTCGGTGCCCGTGGCGCCGGTCCGGCTCGTCGACACCCGCCCGGGAACTCCCCAGGTACTGCCCGTCGCCCAGCACCGCCTCGGTGCCGGCCAGTTGCTGACCGTCCACGTCGGCGCCTTGGCCGGCGTCGGGCCCGCCCCCACCGCCGTGACGGTCAACGTCACCGCGGCCAACCCGAGCTCACCCGGCTTCATCAGCGTGCTCCCCGGGCCGTGCGCGACGATGAGCGTCCCGCCCTCCACCTCGAACCTCAACCTCACCGCCGGCCACGACGTCGCCGCATCCGCGACGGTCGGGTTGGGCGACGGCGAGCTGTGCGTCTTCACGAGCACCGACACCGACGTCATCGTCGATCTCCAAGCGGTGCACGGGATCGCTGGCGGCGTCACGACCGCGGTCGATCCGCAGCGCATCGTGGACACGCGCGCCGCTGGCCGGATCGGGCCCGGCCAGTCGCTGCCGATTGGCCTCGCCGCTGCAGCGCCGGCAGCGGGGGCAGCGATCGTCAACCTCACCGCCGTCGACCCGTCCGCCAGTGGCTACCTCGCCCTGTACCCGTGCGGCGCCGCGGTGCCGACGACGTCGAACGTCAACTTCGTCGCCGGCGACATCGTCGCCAATCGCGCGGTCGTGTCGACCGGTGGGACGCGCCAGTTCTGCCTGTACAGCTCGGCTGACACCGACGTCGTGATTGACGTCGAGGGTTACGTCGCCGCCGGCTGAGCCCATCGCAGCCTCGGCCGCCTGTCCAAGGCGACGGCCTTCACGGGGTCGGTGAAGTGGGTGGGTGCTGGCGATTGCGATGCGGGACTTCATGATGGGGAAGCCCCGCGATCCGCGACTCTGACGCCAAGTTCTGCTCAGCGGTAGTAGCCGAGGATGTCAACGATCAAGTTCGTCGACCCGCCGCCGCCACAGAACACATTGATCTGGCGGTTGGTGTCGAGCTTGACGACCAGGCCGTTGGCCAGCACCTGGCCGGAGTCGGACCAGTTGATCGATGAGCCGCCGAGCGATGCGGCATCGACGGGGTTCACCGACAGGTAGCCCGATCCCAAGGTGTTGACGATCGTGATGTTGTAGGCAATGGCCGTCGCCCCGGCAGGAACCACGTCGGGAACGTCGAGGATGGCCGTGTCGGTCACGTAGCCGTTGGCCACGGAGATCACACGGTTGCTGCCGCTTGCCAACGGGCCCAATGGCGCAATGAGCCGCGAGTCGTGGACGCGCTTGGGTGCGATCGGGTGAAACGGCTTCGGCGTCGGGTCGATGTAGCCGACACGCACGCTGTTGAGTCGACTCGTCGACAGGTTGGCCACCAGCCAATGGGTGGCCGCCTGTTCGTTGTCGACCACCCGCCCGGCGTCGCGGCGACGAGATCACGACGCCGATCCCTGGCATCCGAGTGGGTCCTCGCATCCCGGGGTGCGAGTACCCACTCGGATGCGCTCGCCTCACTCCGACCGACGACGTTGCACTCGCAGACCGGGGTCGGCCGGCGAGGACGACGGTGAGCACGCCCACTGCCACCAGCGCGCTGGCACCTCATCGTCGACCGTGGTCTCACCGCCCGCTGATCATCGGGTAGGACCGTGCCCGACCGCTGTGGCCGGATCGT
>JANONE010000030.1:0-1620 GCA_031420675.1 Ilumatobacteraceae bacterium
GTACGCGTCGAGGTCGGCTGCCCTGATGCGCACCAGCCGGCCCAACTCGCCGTCACCGAGACCGGCCTCGACGATTGCCGTCTCCAGTGCCGGCGAGAGCTTCGGCAGGTGATCATCGGGCAGCACCGATGCCGCACGAACCTTGCCGGGGTCCACCGCCCACATCCGACCCCACCGAAAAGCCAGCTTGTTGGCTTCGACGGCGGCGCCGTTGAGCTCGATCGCCTGCTCGATGGCCTCCGCCGAAATCGGAAGTGCGCCGATCTGGTAGGCGATGCCGAGTTGGAGGATGTTGGCGGTCGTCGACTCACCGAACAGCCCTTCGGCGACCGCAATGGTGTCCAGGTAGCAGTTGTCGGCAGCACGCGTGGCGGCATCGAGGTCGGCGTGCAGGTCGGCGGAGTCGGGGTACATTGCCGTCGCGTCGCGAACCATGAATCCGGTAGGGGTCTTCGACGTGGACGTGACCGCCACGGTGCGCTCGGGCGACGCGCCGTTGAGATTGGCCGGCGCAAGGCCGACGAGGATGTCGAATACCAGGTAGAGGTCGACGGAGCCGGCGGTGAGCTTGTTGGTGCCCCCGATCGGTCGCGTGGAGATGCGCAGGTCGGACACCACCGGCCCGGCCTTCTGCGAGAGGCCGGTCTGATCGAGTCCGCCCACCTGCTTGCCGTCGAGAGTGGCGGCGGTGCCGAGGATCTGGGCGACGGTGACCACGCCCGTGCCGCCGATGCCGGGCATGCGCAACGTGAAGTCGTCGGTGGGCACGATCGGGAGGGGCGTAGGCAGCTCGGCCAGGTCGAAGGTGGGTCGTCGGCGAGCACCACCTTCGGCCCGCGTGGGCCGCTTGCTCGCGCCGTGTTGCTTCTTCGGTACGACCGTGAGGAACGACGGGCAATCGCCGGCGAGGCACGAGTAGTCCTTGTTGCACGACGATTGGTGGATCTGTGTCTTGCGACCGAACTCGGTGTCCACCGGCTGCACCGAAAGGCAGTTCGACTGCACGCCGCAGTCGCCGCATCCCTCGCAGACTCGTTGGTTGATGACCACGCGCTCGGGCGGATCGGCAGCCAGGCCGCGCTTGCGGTCGCGCCGTTTCTCGGCCGCGCACTGCTGGTCGTGGATGAGCAGCGTGACTCCGGGGAGTTTGGCGAGCTTCTCCTGTGCCTCGATGATCCGCGACCGATCCCACACCTCGACGCCATCGGCCAACTGGACCCCGCGATACTTGGCGCGATCGTCGGTGGTGATGAGCACTCGCGTGACGCCCTCGCACAGCGCCCAGGTGGCCAGCTTGTGAATGGGCATCGCGCCCGCGGCATCCTGGCCACCGGTCATCGCCACAGCGCCGTTGTAGAGGAGCTTGTAGGTCATGTGGGCCTTGGCGGCGACTGCCTGGCGGATGGTCAGCGAGCCGGAGTGGGCGAAGGTGCCGTCACCGATGTTCTGGATGAAGTGGTCGACGCCCACGAACGGCTCGATGCCGATCCACTGCACGCCTTCGCCGCCCATCTGAGTGTTCCCCATCACGGTGCCCACCCGCTCGGGAGCCATCAGCCCGACCAGGCCGTGGCACCCGATACCGGCGCCGACGAGTGCATCGGCGGGGGCCCTGGTGCC
>JANONE010000031.1:0-3210 GCA_031420675.1 Ilumatobacteraceae bacterium
ACATCGTGGATGGGGGAGGTGCTGGTCGACGAACCTCCCTATTTGCTGGAGGTCTTCCTCCACGACCCGTCGCCGTGCTGGTGCCGGCTCGACCTCGTACCCGACGCCGGCGCCACCACCGTCAGCCTCATCGTCGCCGCGCTGGAGGGTGACCCAGCACCCGACATCGACGCCGTACGCGACGAGTGGGTGGCCAACCTCAATCGACTCGGCGACGTGTAGGGCGGCTCACACGGTGGCCGCCGCCTTGGTGAGCCGGTCGCGAATGGCATGGCCGAGACCGACCGGCGGTGGCATGACCGCGATGATGAGCGCCACTCCACGGGCATCGGCAGCGCGCAGGTCGGCGAAGAGCGAATGGGCGTATGCGGCCAGATCCGCGGAGCGATCGAGTATCCAGGAGTTGGGCCGGGCGCGTGCGGCGTCGGCGGCGTCGGCCGCGTTGTCCACCAGGAGCACCTTCGCCACCGGCGAGTAGTGGGCGGCCAACATGCCGGCCGCCCGGCTCGGCCCGGTCGTTTCGGCAAGATCGCCGTGCAGGAGTGAAGCGATGGCTTCGGTGGGGATGCCGCCAGGCCGCAGGATCTGCGGAGGTACCACGGTGCAGTCCACGATCGTGCTCTCCACACCCACGGGGCACGGGCCGCCGTCGAGCACGTAGTCGACAAGATCTCCGAGGTCGGCCTGCACGTGCGCTGCCGTCGTCGGACTGACCCTGCCGAAGAGATTTGCCGACGGGGCCGCGAGGCCGCCACCCCAACGCGTGAGCAACTCGGTGGTGAGTGCGTGCGCCGGCACCCGCACGCCGACCGAGGCGCGACCGCCGGTGACGACCGACAGCACGTGGTCGGCCTTGGGGACCAGCAGGGTCAGCGGCCCGGGCCAGCAGGTGACGGCGAGCCGCTGGGCGGTGGCGGGGATCTCAGCCGCCCAGTCGGCCAACTGATGGGGTGCCGCGACGTGCACGATGAGCGGATGATCCGATGGTCGGCCCTTGGCGACGAAGATGCCGCGCACGGCCGCCTCGCTCGACGCGTCGGCGGCGAGTCCGTAGACCGTCTCGGTGGGAATCGCGACCAGCCCTCCATTGCCCAACACTTCGAGCGCGCGCTCGATGGAGGTGCCGGTCGTCATGAGGGAACGGCGTCGAGGAACACGAGCGTGGCGTCGATGAACCCGAACGACTCCGGGGTCGCGAAGTGATCGACGTTGCGCAACACCCCGAGAGTGGCATTCGGCAGCGCCGCCACCAGTGGGTCGCCCGGGCCGGCGAAGTCCTTGTCGCCGATGACGACCAACGTCTCGCAACTGGCCCGACCGACAACCTCCTCCGTGAACTCGGCGCCACGCGCCCGCCGCATGACGGCAGTCAGCGCCAGCACATCGTTGCCCGGCTGGTTGGCGTAGCTGGAGAACATGCGCGCAATGTTGTCGTCGGGGTCGCCACGACCTTCGAGGGCGGCGATGATCGCTGCCGTCGCGGCCTCGTCGCGCTCGAAGACGTTGCGGCCGACGCCGGCCAACACCAGCTTGCGGAACCGGTGAGGTTGCTGACAGGCGATGCGCAGGAGGGTCATCGCGCCCAACGAGAATCCAACGGCATCGACCGGCTCGTCGGGCATCGCCTCCAGGACGCGCTCCGTGAGATCTGCATATGCCTCGGTGTCGTGAGGCTTGGGAGCGAGGCCATGGCCCAGCAGGTCGACCCCGATCACTTCGCGGCCCGCATCGCGCAAGAGCTCGGTGAACCCGCTGCGTTGCCACGTGGACTCGAAGGAGCCACCCCAACCATGCACGAGAACCACCGAAGCCGACACGGCACCACGGTAGCCTTGGGCGGTTCTTTCACCAGCACGCCTCTCGACATCAAGGGCAGTACACCATGCGATTCCTCGGTAGCACCCCACCGTACGACCTCACGTACAGCGACGTCTTCATGGTGCCGAGCCTCAGCGATGTCGCCTCCCGGTTCGCTGTCGACCTCACCACTCCCGACAAGCTCGGCACCACCATCCCGGTGGTGGTGGCCAACATGACCGCAGTGGCCGGCCGACGCATGGCCGAGACGGTCGCCCGCAGAGGCGGTCTGACCGTGTTGCCCCAGGACATCGCGCTGGACGTGCTGGAGACCGTCATCGCGTACGTCAAGACGCGTCACCTCGTCTACGACACTCCCATCACGCTCACCGCCACGCACACCGTCGGCGACGCATTGGGCCTGATCCACAAGCGCGCCCACGGGGCCGTCGTCATCGTCGACGACGACGGTCGCCCCGACGGCATCTTCACCGAGCACGACGCTGCCGGCTACGACCGCTTCACGCAACTGAAGAACGTGATGAGCCGCGACCTGGTGGTGTTGGAGGACGGCACCGCGCCGGCGGAGATCTACGACCGCCTCAGCGGCCATCGGCTGTCGGTGGCGCCCGTCGTCGACAGCGATGGGCGCCTGATCGGCTGTGCCACGCGCACCGGTGCACTGCGCAGCACGATCTATCGCCCAGCCGTCGACGGCCAGAGCCGGTTGCTCGTCGCCGCGGCGGTCGGCATCAACGGCGACCCGGCCACCAAGGCCAAGGCGTTGCTGGCGTACGGTGCCGACGTGTTGGTGATCGACACCGCCCACGGCCACCAGACACGCACATTGCGGGCCATCGAGGAGGTGCGGGCGGTCGCGCACGATGTGCCGATCGTGGCCGGCAACGTCGTCACCATCGAGGGCACGCGCGACCTGATCAACGCCGGCGCCGACATCGTCAAGGTCGGTGTCGGCCCCGGGGCCATGTGCACCACACGGATGATGACTGGCGTCGGTCGCCCCCAGTTCAGTGCGGTGCACGAGTGCGCCGGCGAGGCCGCCAAGCACGGCAAGGTCATCTGGGCCGACGGCGGTGTGCGCCACCCTCGTGACGTGGCGCTGGCGCTTGCGGCCGGCGCCTCGAACGTGATGTTCGGGTCTTGGCTCGCGGGCACCTACGAGTCCGCAGCCGACACACTGCGCGACCCCGCAGGCCTGCTGTACAAGGAGAGCTTCGGCATGGCCAGCAATCGGGCCGTGACGAGCCGCACCCGCAGCGAGACGGCGTTCGATCGCGCCCGCAAGGAACTGTTCGAAGAGGGCATCAGCACCTCGCGCATGTACCTCGACCAGACCCGGCCGGGTGTGGAGGACATCATCGACGACATCGTCGCCGGGGTGCGCTCGGCAGG
>JANONE010000032.1:0-3926 GCA_031420675.1 Ilumatobacteraceae bacterium
TCAGGCTGGCCGAGGGCACGACTGCGTGTGCCTTGCTCGCGAAGAAGTCGAGGAAGGCGGAACGGAGCTGATCGGCGGTCCGCGGTGGCGTCGATGGTGACGTTGATAGTGGCGTGCCCATGGAGGCGCAAGCCTACCGACGAGCGAACGTCTGGAACCGCTCGTCGTACTCCAGCTCCGCTGGGACTCGGCACGACGACTGGATTGGTAGCGTCGATCCTCGTGCCGATCGACACTCATGAATGGATCAGTTTCGAGGATGACCACACCCGCCGTACGTGGGTGTTCGACGCCACTTTCCTGCGCAGCAACTGGAGCTGCATCTTCGGTGCCGGCTGCCAAGGCGTGCTCGACAACGACGCCACCGAACTGTCGCAGGGGTGTTGCAGCTTCGGCGCGCACTTCATCGACGACGCCGACGTGCAGACCGTGGTCGAGTCGTCGGCCCGGCTCAGCAAGCGGCATTGGCAGTTCAAGAAGAAGGGCAGGGCCGGCGGCATCTTCGACGTGGTCGACGGCGTCACCACCACCCGCCTGGCCGACGACGCGTGCATCTTCCTCAACCGACCGGGCTTCGAGGGCGGCGTCGGCTGCGCGTTCCACATCGCGGCGATGGAAGTCGGCGAGCGGCCGATGGACTGGAAGCCCGATGTGTGCTGGCAACTACCACTGCGCCTCGAAGAACACACCGACGAACACGGCTACGTCACGTCCACCTTGCGAGAGTGGAAACGTCGCGACTGGGGCCCGGGCGGCGCCGAGTTCCACTGGTGGTGCACCGAGACGCACGAAGCCTTCGTCGGCGGGGTGCCCGCCTACCAGTACCTACATGACGAGATCGTCGAGATGGTCGGCGAGCCGGTGTACCACCAGATGGTCGCACTGATCGAACGACCGAAATGGACGCCACTTCCCCATCCGGCGCTGCGACCCTGACCCGCCGCGACCCCGCCCAAACCCACAGTCGGGTCAGCTGATCTTCTTGTTGGACTTGCGTCGCTCTTCGAGACCCAGGTGACGCTTGCGGATGCGGATGTTTTTGGGCGTGACCTCCACCAGCTCGTCACCGGCGATCCATTCGATCGCGGTCTCCAGCGTGTGGATCTTGGGCGATGGAAGCTTCACCGCGTCGTCGTGGCTGTGCGTGCGGATGTTGTTCTTCTCCTTGGCGCGCACCGCGTTGATGACCATCTCGTCTTCACGCGAGCACTCACCCACGACCATGCCCTCGTACACCGTCTCGCCCGGGTTGACGAAGAAGCCGCCGCTGAGCTGCAGCTTGTCGAGTGCGTAGCCGGTGGTGACGCCCATACGGTCGGACACCATCGCGCCACCACGGTTGTCGGGCATGTCGCCGGCCCAGGGCATCCAGCCCATGTGGTGCTGGTGCAGCAACGCCGTGCCGCGAGTGGCGGTCATCAGCAGCGAACGGAAGCCGATGAGGCCCCGGCTCGGGCACTCGAACGTCACGACGGTGCGTCCGGCATCGCCCGAACGGAGGTCGGTGATGCGGCCCTTGCGCGGCGCCAGCTCCTGAGTGATCGTGCCCACGTGCTCTTCGGGAACGTCGCACACACCGCGCTCCTGCGGCTCGAACTTCTTGCCGTTGACTTCCTTGGTGATCACCTCGGGCCTGCTGACCTGCAGCTCGAAACCCTCACGGCGCATGCTCTCGATGAGCACCGCCAACTGGAGCTCGCCACGGCCGGCGACCTCGATGACGTCGGGCGTACCCGTTTCGAACAGCTTGATGGACACGTTGCCGAGCAGTTCCTTGTTGAGCCGATCGACGAGGTGACGGCTGGTGAGATACTTGCCGTCCTTCCCCGCGAGCGGTGACGTGTTGACACCGAAGGTCATGCGCAGCACCGGTTCGTCGACCACCAGGCGGGGCAGCGCGATCGGGTCCTCGACGGAGGCGATGGTGTCGCCGATCTCGACCTCGGGGAAGCCGGCCACCACGAACAGGTCGCCGGCGCCGAGCTCGTCGACCTCGTTGCGGCTGACACCCTCGAACGCCATCAACTGGGACAGGCGGCGCTTCAGCGGCGGCTGGCCCTCGGCGAACTCTTCCTCCAGCAGGGCAACGGTCTCGCCGCGCTTCATGACACCGTTGACCACGCGACCGATCGCCAGCCGGCCGAGATAATCGCTGGCGTCGAGCTGGGTGACCATGGCCTGCAGTGGCGCGTCGGCATCGCCCACCGGAGCCGGAATCGCCTCGACGATCGTGTCGAGCAGCGCCGAGAGATCGGCGTCGTCGTCGGGCATGCCGATGCCCCTCATCGCCCGGCCTTCGCGGGCGACCGCCGTGATGATCTCGAAGTCGATGTGCTCGTCGCCGGCATCGAGGTCGATGAACAACTGGTACACCTCGTCGAGCACTTCGTCCGAACGCGCATCCTGGCGGTCGACCTTGTTGATGATCACGATCGCCGGCAGGTCGCGGGCGAGCGCCTTCTGCAGCACGTAGCGCGTCTGCGGCAGCGGGCCTTCGGCAGCATCGACCAGCAGCAGCACACCGTCGACCATCGTGAGCGCACGCTCGACCTCGCCGCCGAAGTCGGCGTGGCCGGGGGTGTCGACCAGGTTGATCTTCACGCCCTTCCATTTGATGGACGCAGCCTTCGCGAGAATCGTGATGCCGCGCTCGCGCTCCTGGTCGTTGGAGTCCATCACACGATCGACCACGGCTTGGTGGGCAGCGAACGTGCCGGTGGCACGCAGGAGGGCATCGACCAGAGTGGTCTTGCCGTGGTCGACGTGAGCGACCAGAGCAACATTGCGAATTTGGATGGGCTGATTTTGCGGGGACATGGAGCCGGGTTCTCGATTAGGTGCCAGGCTCGGCAGCCGCGCAGTGAGGGCTAGTCGTCGGACTCGTCGTCGTCTTCGTCGAAAGTGACGCCGTACTTCTCCGCTAACGCGGCGTACTCATCATCTTCAGTGCTTGGACGCTGATCACTGCCGCCGAAGCCCAGATCGAATGCGCTGGGACCGGCCTGCTTGAGTTTCCGTGCTTCTTCGAAGCGACGGTGACGACCCTTCTTCACAGTAGGGCTCCCGAACCTAGAGAGTTGACATTGCAAACCAGTCTATCGGCTGGGTGTTCGATTGAGCGGCACCTAACATCTCGCGAGTGCACAGCTCATCGCCGCAATGGTGGCAGACCGCAGTCGTCTACCAGGTGTATCCCCGTTCGTTTGCCGAGTCGGCGACCGCACCGGGCCCGACGCCCGGCGTGGGCACCTTGGCCGGGTTGACCGCCCGACTCGACCATCTCTCGTGGCTGGGCATCGACGCGCTCTGGCTCTCCCCCATCTTCCGCTCTCCGATGGCCGATTTCGGCTATGACATCAGCGACTACTGCGACATCGACCCCGCCTTCGGCGACATGGCCGACTTCGACGAATTGCTCGCCGGGGCCCATGCCCGAGGCCTGCGCGTGATCCTGGACTGGGTACCCAACCACACGAGCGACCAGCACCCGTGGTTCCAGGAGAGTCGCCAGGACCAGACGAACCCCAAGGCCGACTGGTACGTGTGGCGCGATCAGCCTGCCAACAATTGGCATGCGGCGTTCCCCAAAGGCGACCGCGCCTGGTCGTTCGACGAACGCAGGGGGCAGTACTACCTGCGCTGCTTCCTGGGCGAGCAGCCCGATCTCAACTGGGACGTCCCTGAGGTGGAGGCCGCAATGCACGACACGCTGCGGTTCTGGCTCGATCGCGGTGTCGACGGCTTCCGGATGGACGTGGTGCACCTCATCGGCAAGGACATCGGCCGCGACGACCCGGCCGAGGCCGTAACCCGCGGCTGGAGTCACGTCATCTACAACGACGAACCGATCACGCACAAGCGCCTGCGCGGCATCCGGCGGGTGCTCGACGAGTATCCGGGCGACCGCACCAGTGTGGGTGAGGTCT
>JANONE010000033.1:0-11351 GCA_031420675.1 Ilumatobacteraceae bacterium
GTGTTCCCAGCACCTGACCCTGGGACGTCTCGAGGGGCTCACCTGCGTACGCACCGATGTTCTGCTCCGACGTCGCCGGATTGTCGCGCACGCGCACGTCACTGCTTGCGTCCCCAATGATCAAGCGCGAACGTTGTTCGACAACCTGTTTGCAATACGAATGGCTCAACGGCGACTGACGCTCGTGTGCCCACGACCCAGTAAGGCCGACGTTGCTCTTGAAGAATTGGCGATCACGATCGACCAACGAGATTATCGCCACCGGGACATCCAGCAGCCGTTCCGCCAACCGCGTGATCCGGTCGAACGCTTCCTCGGGTGCCGAGTCCAACAGCCCGGTCGCTCGGAGCGCGGCAAGCCGGTCAGGGTCCGTTACACCTGCCAACGTCGGCTTCGGATCAACGGACCACGGTGCGACCCAGACGTTGCGGGCCTTGTCGAAGAACGGGTCGGGTTGGCCGCGCTGGGCGCGGTTCACCACCACGAACGACCCGGTCGACGCATCGATGACACGCTTGCCACGAGGAGCACGGGGCACGACAGACCCTCCCTTTGGTGCTGCACCCCACTCATGCTAGGCGCGTGGGTCAGCAGTATCCACCATCTGGATGCTTGGATCGAAAAGACTGTGTCGATGAGCTTGGTGGTGGACGACGAGCGGTTGTTCGAGGTGGGCGAGGCAGTCAGGGGGGTGGCGGTGGACGCACATTTCGGCGGCCCCGCCACCGACCCGAACACAACAACAACCCCAGCAGCCGACATCACCACCAAAACCACCACGACGAGATCGACCCGAACCCGACCCTTGTCCGGTTCGGACCCACGCTCCTAGCAATCGCCGTAGAGGAAGACCGGCACTTCGCCGGCCTCCATCCAGGTGACAGTGACATCTGCCGGGTCCGGCACGTTGACGACGTAGTTGCCCGACTCGTCGAACGAGCCGAACGGTTCACCCGCCGATTGCAGGGTGAGGCGAATGCCGTCGACGTTCCCACTCCCGACCGAGTAGCAGCCGCCTTCGTCAGCACGGATTGCGGGAGCATCGCTCAGGCGCATGTCGAGAGTGACTCCCGAGGCGGAGCGCAACGCGTGAGTGGGGTCGGCTCGGTACGACCAGCCGGTGAACGACATGGCCGCGCCGGAGGCGCCACCGAACTCTGCGCACAACTGCACCGACCAGCACACGCTTCGCCCCACAGGGGCGACGAAACCGAACTCGCCGTCGGTGGTCTGGTACTGGCCGAGGCCATCGGCGGTCGGGTAGGCGGTGGTCTCGTCGGTGACGATCTTGCCCAGCTGTGCGGAGAGGCCGTCGACCACGACGGCGACCTCGCTGCCGAGAACGAACTGGCCGATGCCGTTGCCGCGCAGCACCAAGGGCGCAGGAGCGGGTGTGCTCGTGGTGGTGCTGGTGCTGGTGGATGAGGTGGAACTGGATGCGACGGTGGAGCTGGCGCCCTCGGTGCCGGGCACGGCCGACGCAGTAGACGACGTGATGCCCGAAACCGACGTCGAGGAGTCGGCGGCCGCGTTGTCGGTGGTGGCCCCCGAGCCGGTCGTCGTGTCAGAGCATGCTGTGGCCATCGATGCCATTGCCAGCACCGCCAGTGCGGCTCGCGTGCGGAATCTCGTCATCATGCTCCCCTTCCGTCTTCTCCAGCGGAGAACACGTGGTGTGGTCATCCTTGCACTTTTCGGAATTGATTTCGCGGCTGGATCAGAGGGTGCCCGTAGCCTTGGGTCGCTATGGCTGCCACCGAACTCGACCAGGTCGTCAATCTCTGCAAGCGACGGGGCTTCGTGTACCCGTCGGCCGAGATCTACGGCGGTTTTCGCTCGAGCTACGACTACGGCCCGCTCGGTTCGCTGATGCTGCGCAACGTGCGCGAGGCCTGGATCCGCACGATGGTGCAGCAGCGCGACGACGTCGTGCTGATCGACGCAGCCATCCTGGCTCCGCCGCAGGTGTTCGAGGCCAGTGGCCACCTCGCCAACTTCAGCGACCCACTGGTCGACTGCACCAAGTGCAAGCAGCGGTTCCGCGAGGATCACCTCATCGACGCGAACGTGTGCCCCAACTGTGGTGCCACAGGTTCGTTCACCGCCGCACGTGCGTTCAACCTCATGTTCAGAACCTTTGCCGGCCCGGTGGAGGGCAGCGGTGCCGAGGTGTACATGCGCCCAGAGACGGCGCAGGGCATGTTCGTCAACTTCGTCAACGTGCTGCAGACCAGCCGCAAGAAGCCGCCGTTCGGCATCGCCCAGGTCGGCAAGAGCTTCCGTAACGAGATCACGCCCGGCAACTTCATCTTCCGCACCCGCGAGTTCGAGCAGATGGAGCTCGAGTTCTTCGTGCCCCCGGCCGAGAGCGCGCAGTGGTACGAGTATTGGTGTGGCGCCCGCATGCAGTGGTACATCGATCTTGGCATTCCGGCCGACATGCTCGTCCTGCGCCCGCACGAGGCCGACGAGCTGAGCCACTACTCCAGTGGCACCAGCGACATCGAGTTCAAGTACCCCTGGGGTTGGGGTGAGCTGGAGGGTGTTGCGCAGCGCACCGACTACGACCTCAAGCAGCACGCCGAGCACAGCGGCCAGAAGCTCGACTACTTCGACCAGGCCAACAATGAGCGGTATGTCCCCTACGTGATCGAGCCGGCTGCCGGTGTGAACCGTGCGATGGCAGCGTTCCTGCTCGCCGCCTACGACGAGGACATCGTCAACGACGAGCCGCGCACCGTGCTGCGCCTGCACCCCCGCCTGGCCCCGTACAAGGTGGCTGTGCTGCCGCTGAGCAAGAAGGACACGCTCACGCCGCTGGCACGCCAGATCTACGCGACGCTCGCTGACCGCTACATGGTCGATTACGACGAGACTCAGGCCATCGGGAAGCGCTACCGCCGTCAGGACGAGATCGGCACGCCCCTGTGCGTGACCGTCGATTTCGACTCCTTGGAAGACGGTGCGGCCACCATCCGCGATCGCGACTCCACCGAGCAGGTGCGTGTCCCCATCGACTCGCTGCTCACCGAAGTCGGCTCCCGCCTCGGTTTCTGACGCCGGCGCGGCTCATGTCGTGCGTTCGTGGAATGCCCGAACCGCTCGGTTGATCGTCGGGAACACCTGCAACGGCCCCTCGGGCGCGAGCAGATGCGCACGGCGCAGACGTGCGAGCACGCGC
Source organism: Ilumatobacteraceae bacterium (assembly GCA_031420675.1). Lineage (GTDB taxonomy): Bacteria > Actinomycetota > Acidimicrobiia > Acidimicrobiales > Ilumatobacteraceae > UBA668. The sequence goes on from JANONE010000033.1 coordinate 3,182, forward strand.
TCATTGGCGCGCGCCACCGCCAACACTTGCACGCCCTGGCCGGCCACCTTCTCGGCGAGATCGCGCAGCATGTCGAGAGCCGAGGCATCGAGCGCGCCGATGCCCTCGCAGTCCATCACGAACCACTCGTCCGCCCCCGGGTTCTCCCTCAGCACCTGATCGACCCGGTCGCTGAAGTGTTCGGTGTTCATGAAGATCAGGGGCGCATCGAAGCGGAAGACCAACAGCCCGACGGCGGTGAGCGCGGTCGGGTACTCACTGACGTCGACCCAGCCGTCGAGGCCCGGCATGTCGCCGAGCACGGCGTCGTGCGGCCGCGCGATGCTTCCGAGCGCGACCGCGATGGACAGCGCCACCGCGAGGACGATCCCGTACAGCACGCCGAGAACGATCACGCCAAGGGCAGCGACGACAGCAATGACGCACTCGCCACGGCTCACCCGCCAGAGCGACACGAACCCACGGAAGTCGATGATCGTGATGGCCGCGAAGAGGATCACAGCGGCGAGTGCGGTGCGGGGGATCTCGGCGAGCACAGGCCGCAGCAACAGCAGCGATGCCACCACGAACCCCGCCCCGACGAGCGAGACCAGTTGGGTGCGCGAGCCCAACGACGCAGGCACCGCCGTGCGGCTGGCGCTGGACGACACGGGAAACCCTTGCGACACGCCTGCCGTGAGGTTGATGAGACCCAGTGCGAGCAGTTCCTGGTTCGGATCGACCCGGTACCCCTTGACGGCAGCGATCGCCCGCGCGGTGAGCACGTTGTCGCTGAACCCGACGAGGGCGATGCCTGCGGCGACGGGTAGCAACTTCGCCAGCTCGTGCAGGCTCACGTTCGGGATGCCGGGAGTGGGGAGCCCGGACGGAATGTCGCCCACGAGCGCCACTCCGTGACGCCCCGACGACCACGCTGCCGCGACGGAAGTGGCGAGTGCCACCCCGAACAGGGCTGACGGTGCCATGGGCAGCTTCCATTTCATGACCAGGATCACTGCCAGCGTGCCAGTCCCGATCGCGAACGTTGCGCCGTGGACCTGGTCCAGCCGGTTCAGGAACTGCCACCAGCGCGCGAAGAACGAGTCGGCCGAGATGGAAGCACCGGTCAGCGCGCCCAACTGGCTGCTGAGCAGGGTCAGCCCGACGCCGGTGATGTACCCGACGAGTACCGGCTTGGACAGCATCGAGGCCAGGTAGCCGAGGCGGAGCATCGCGGCCGCCAAGCAGATTGCAGCCACCACCAACGCGAGCGCCGCCATCAGCGTGATGTAGCGGGCGCCGTCCCCATCGGCGATCGCCGCAACCCCCGTGGCGGCGAGGATGGCCGTGCCCGGCTCGGGGCCGACGCCCAGGTGACGACTGCTGCCCACCATCGCGTACACGACGAGTGCGCCGATCACCGCGTAGAAGCCGTACTGCGGCGCCATGCCGGCGAGTTCCGCGTAGCCCATCGACTGGGGAATGAGCATCGCCCCGACAGTGAGACCGGCCAATAGATCGGGTCGCAGCCACGACCGTTCATATCGACGCAGGAGCATGGCGCCCGGTAGCAGATCGCTGATGCCGTCGCGCAGCCGCCGACGAAAGGCCGGGGCTGCGGCGGGCGGGGGCGTCATCGGAATGAGGCTAGACGGTGCTCGCCACCGGCCGGCAGTGGCTCCTGCTCAGCCGATGAGCGGCAACCGGATGGACAACCTCGCCCCGCCGTTGGGGGCGGCGCCGGCGGCGACATCGCCACCCATCGCCGTCACCAGTTCGCGGACGATGGCGAGACCGAGGCCGCTGGAGCTCTCGCGCCGTTCGGGCAGGTTCCGCGCGACGTAGAGCCGTTCGAAAACGTGGGGCAGATCGTGCTCGGCGATGCCCGGTCCGTTGTCGTCCACCGTGACCACCGCCCAGGTGCCCTCCGCCCGAGCGGACACCAGCACCGCGCTGCGTGCGTACTTGCCGGCGTTCTCCACCAGGTTCGCGAGGGCCTGCGCGAGACGGTCGGGGTCGGCCTGCACCCGGAGTGCGCCGCTGGTGACGGGATGGAACGAGATGCCCGGCCTCGAACCCGACGCGCCGGCCGTCACGGTGTGTACCGCAGCAGAGACGTCCATCGGCATCATCGTGAAGGTGAACGCCTTGGCCTGCAGCTTGGCGAGATCGAGCAGATCGGCGACCAGCCGCTCCAGCCTGCCCGATTCGGTGCGAATGACCGCCGCTGCACGCTTCGGGTCGACGTTGCCGTCGTCGATAGCTTCCGCATAGCCGCGGATGGAGGTGAGCGGCGTCCGCAGATCGTGGCTGACGGAGAGGAGGAACTGCTGTTCCAGCCCGCGTGATCGTTCGAGCGCGGCGGCCATCCCGTTCACGTTGCGCGCGAGTTCCGCGAGTTCGTCGTGTTGCTGAGCGGGAGGATCAGCGAGTCGTGTGCCGAGGTGGCCGGCGGCGATCTGCTGCGTGGCCGCGGAGGCTTCGCGGATCGGGCGGCTCAACCGGCGCCCCAGAAGGTAGGCGGCGCCGAGGGCGAGCAGGATCGTCGCACCCGAAGCCCAGACGAAGAGGACGAACGCGGGGCCGAGACCGGCGTCGATGCGGCGGGTCACCACGACGATGTAGCGACGCCCGCCGGGACCGGTGGCCGGTGCCGCCGCGAAGGCCAGCTTGCCCCGGTTGTCGGCCACGGACTGACCGGTGCTGAGCGTCTCGAACCGAATGTCGTCGAGACTCAACGAGGGCGGCAGTACACCCGATTGCACTTCGCCGTTCCTGTCGATCACGAGTACGGCGATGTCGTCCAAGGGCATCACCTGGCGCAGTGTGCTCAACAGGCGCACACGATTGCGAAGTTGCTTCGTTTGCTCGGCGGGTGTGAGCGACTCGTCGATGTCGAGGATGTCGCCGATGTTGCCCGCAACGTCGACGGCCTGCGTGCGCAGTTCCTTCACCGTGGTGGTGCGAGCACGCGCGGCCGAGAGCAGCAGCGTGCCCGCGCCGGCCAGCAGCAGCGTCGTGATCACGACCCCCACGATCACCAGAGCCAGCCGTCGTGTCATCGACCCCCACGATCGCTGGAAGTTGTGATCATTCTGCTAACCGAGCCGGTATCCGATGCCCCACACCGTCGCCAGCGGGAGGTCGTCACCCAGCTTCTTTCGCAGTTGGCGCACGTGTACGTCGACCGTGCGGTCATCGCCGTACCAGTCGGCACCCCACACGCTGTCGAGGAGCTGTTGCCGTGAAAGCGCGATGCCCTGGTTGTGGGCGAGATGAGCGAGCAGATCGAATTCGCGGGTGGCCAGCGCTACCGGCTCGCCCCGGCAGCGCGTCTCGCGGCGGGTGATGTCGATCTGGTAGTCGTCGCCGATGTGCACCACGTCATGACCATCGCGGGTGTCGGGTTGGCCGCGGCGCAGGATGGCTTTCACGCGCGCGACGATCTCGCGTGGGCTGAACGGCTTGGTCACGTAGTCGTCGGCGCCCAGCTCGAGGCCGAGGATTCGGTCGACCTCGCCGTCGCGGGCGGTGAGGAACAGCACCGGCACGTTGCTCTTCGAGCGAATGCGACGACAGACCTCGAAGCCGTCGATGTCTGCCAGCCCGATGTCGAGCAACACGATCGAGGGGCGGTGCTGCTCGATGAGTTCCAGGCCCCTCTCGCCGAGCGACGCCTGCAGCACCCGGAAGCCGGCGTCGCGTAGGTACAGGTCGAGCAGGTCGGCGATGCTGGGGTCGTCCTCGACGACGACGAGTGTGCGTTCCGTTTCGGCCATCGGCTCATGCTGCCACGCTGATACCGTGCCCACCGGGCACCGCCGGGTGTCCGGTCACCTTGAGCAGGAGCGAACGATGAGCAAGGTCGCAATGTGGGTACGCCTTCCCTTGAAGCCAGGCGTCCGGGCGGAGGCTGCGCACGCCTTCCAGGTTGCCGTCGACAACGTGCAGTCGGAAGCGGGCACGTTGGTCTACATCCTTCACGAGGAAGCGGCCGATCCCGATGCGTTGTTCGTGTACGAGCTGTACACAGGGCAAGACGCGCTGGCCGCCCACTCCGGCGCTGATTGGTTCAAGTCGTTCGGCCCGTCGCTGGCACCGTTCATGGCCGGCCGCCCGGAGATGCACTTCCTCGCGCCGCTCACCGGGAAGGGTCTCTGACCCTTCGGTCCGCGTACGCGCATGGCCACGTATCTCGATCGCATCGTCGCCCGCCACCGCGAAATGGCGGCTCTGGACGCGCGGCCGCTCGCACCGCTGGCCGACGCGGCCATGTCGATGACGTCGGCCCGAGGGTTTGGTGCTGCGCTGGCGGGTGTCGCGCACTTGGCGGTGATCGCCGAGGTGAAGCGGCGATCGCCGTCGAAAGGCGATCTCAACACCACCCTCGATCCGGCGGCGTTGGCGCGTGACTACGAGCGCGGCGGCGCCTCCTGCCTGTCGGTGCTCACCGACGAGGAGTTCTTCGGTGGCTCCGCAGCAGATCTGCACGCTGCTCGCGCTGCCTCTTCGCTGCCGGTGCTGCGCAAGGACTTCACGGTCAGCGAACGCGACGTCGTCGATGCGCGCCTCATGGGCGCCGATTGCGTGTTGCTGATCGTCGCGGCGCTGGATCGTGCCGAGCTGATCGGCTTCCATCAGTTGGCGATCGAGATCGGCCTCGACGTGCTGGTGGAGATCCACGACGAGTCAGAGCTGGACGTTGCGTTGGCCGCCGGTGCCACCCTCGTCGGCGTGAACCAGCGCGACCTGGTGACCTTCCAGGTCGATCACGAACGAGCGCTGCGCATGGCCGGCGTGATGCCCCCCGGGGTGGTGCGCGTCGCCGAGAGCGGTGTCCGAGGCGCACGCGACGCGGCCATCCTGCACGCCGCCGGCTATCAGGCAGTGCTGGTGGGGGAGTCCCTCGTCATCTCCAGTGACCCCGTCACCGCCATCCAGGCGTTGACCAGCGCCTGACGAAGCTGGGCCGCCTTCGTGGTCGCCCGCCGGCTGCTGCGCGCAGACGGCCGAGGAAACTCCGAAACCAATGCCGCGCCGCGCCCGGTGTGGCGGGTACCGTGGCGACTGCATGTTCGTGAAGATCTGCGGGATCACCAACGAGGACGACGCGCTCCTCGCGGTCGCGATGGGTGCCGACGCGGTCGGGTTCGTGTTCGCCCCGTCGCCACGCCAGATCGCGGCCCAGCAGGTGTACGACATCACCCGCCGGCTGCCGCCCGAGATCCTCACCGTCGGCGTGTTCCGCGACGAGCACCCGTCACGCGTGATCGACACCGTGAACCGGGCCGGTCTCAAGGCGGCTCAACTGCACGGTCACGAAACGCCCGGCATGGTGCAGGACGTCGCCGCCGGTCTGCGCTGGGTGATCAAGGCCGTGGTGGCCGGCTCGCCCGACGCTCGCCAGGCGAACGAGTTCGGCACCGACCTCATTCTCGTCGACGCACCGTCGCCCGGTTCGGGCAAGGTGTTCGACTGGACGCTGATCGACGAAGTGGCAGAAGGCCCGCGCATCATCCTCGCCGGCGGGCTGAACCCCGACAACGTGGCCGAAGCCGTGCGCATCGCCCGTCCGTGGGGTGTAGACGTGTCATCGGGCGTCGAGAAGTCGCCCGGCAAGAAAGACGCGTTGAAGGTCAAGGCCTTCATCGAACGCGCCCGCGCCGCCGCTCCCGCGCGGCACGTGGGTCCCGATGTGATGCCCTACGACTGGGCTGACGACGAAGCTTGATGACGAAGCTCGATGAGGACGGAGTGATGCAATGTCGCTGATGGCACAGCCATCGGCCACCGGGCGCTTCGGCGAGTTCGGTGGCCGTTTTGTCCCGGAGACCCTGGTACCTGCATGTCAGGAGTTGGAGGCGGCATTTCTGGAAGCGTGGGCCGACCCGGTGTTTCGTGCGGAACTACACCATTTGCTCAACACCTATGCGGGTCGCCCGTCGATCGTCACCGAGTGCAACAACCTCAGCGAGCAACTCGGCATCCGCTTGGCGCTGAAGCGGGAGGACCTCAACCACACCGGCTCGCACAAGATCAACAACGTGCTCGGGCAGGCACTCCTCGCCAAGCGCATGGGCAAGAAGCGCCTCGTGGCCGAGACCGGTGCCGGCCAGCACGGCGTCGCCAGCGCCACGGCTGCAGCGCTGCTGGGCATGGAGTGCAAGGTCTACATGGGTGCGGTCGACGTCGAGCGGCAGGCCCTCAACGTGTTCCGGATGAAACTGCTCGGTAGCGAAGTGGAGGCTGTGCACAGCGGTAGCCGCACCCTCAAGGACGCCGTCAACGAGGCCATGCGCGACTGGGTCGCTACCGTCGAGACCAGCCATTACTGTCTCGGTTCCGTGATGGGCCCGCATCCGTACCCGTGGATGGTTCGCGAGTTCCACCGGGTGCTCGGCGAGGAGGCGCGTGCGCAGAGCATCGAACTGTGGGGCGACGTACCCGACGTGGCCGTCGCGTGCGTGGGCGGTGGCAGCAACGCCATCGGCCTGTTCAGCGGGTTCGTCGACGATCGCACTCGGCTCGTGGGCGTAGAGCCCGCTGGGGGAGCAGCCGTCAGCCGCGGCCAGCCAGGCGTGGTGCACGGAATGCGCAGCTTCTTGATGCAGGACGAGCACGGCCAGGTGCAGGAAGCCCACAGCATCTCCGCCGGTCTCGACTATCCGGGCGTCGGGCCCGAGCACTCGTACCTGGCCTCCATCGGCCGTGCCGAGTACCCCAACGTCACCGATGCGGAAGTGATCGATGCGTTCCAGTTGATGGCCAGGAGGGAGGGCATCATTCCTGCTCTCGAGTGCGCTCACGCAATGGCGTGGATCGTACGTGCCGCGCCCGAGATGCAGGGCCAGACCGTGTTGATGAACCTGTCGGGTCGCGGCGACAAGGACGTGGCCCAGATGATGGACGTGTTGGGCAGATGACCGGGGCATTGGAGACCGAGTTCCGCGAAAAGCGGGCCGCCGGCCGCAAGTTGCTGGTGCCGTACATCACGGGTGGCCTCCTTGGTTGGCAGGATGCCGTACGGGCCGCCGCCGCCGGCGGCGCTGACGCCATCGAGATCGGCATCCCCTTCAGCGATCCGGTGATGGACGGACCGATCATCCAGAAGGCCTCACAGCAGGCGCTGGAGAGTGGGGCGACGCCGGTGTCGATCTTGCACGAAGCCCGGTCGCTCGACGTGTCGATCCCCCTCGCCGTGATGACGTACTACAACACCGTGCACCACGCCGGCCACGAGCGGTTTGCTGCCCAGTTGGCCGACGCCGGCATCGTTGCTGCGATCGTGCCCGACCTGCCGTTGGAGGAGTCCGGCCCGTGGTGCGAGGCAGCGGACGCTGCCGGCGTGGAGACTGTCATGCTCGCCGCCCCCACGGCTCCCGACGCCCGGCTCCCACTGATCGCTGCCCGCTCCCGTGGCTTCGTCTACTCCGTGGGCTTGTTGGGCGTAACCGGTGAGCGCGACACCCTTGCCCTCACTGCCACGGCCCTCGCCCGACGGTTGCAGGCCATCACCGATGTTCCCGTGCTGGTGGGTGTCGGCGTGTCGAATGCACAGCAGGCACGCGAGGTGTGTGCGGTGGCCGACGGCGTGGTGATGGGGGCTTCCGTGGTGCGCCGCCTGTTGGAAGGCGGGGCCGACGCGGTGGGCGCCTTCCTCAGCGATGTGCGTCACGCGATCGACGACTAGAAGTTCCTGCTCATGAAGAAGGGAGGCCGTCTTTCGCGTGACACCGTCTTTCGAGTATCAATGGCGCGATGGCCCCCGATTGTGAACTGTGCGCCGCTCAGCGGCTCACCGAGTGGTTTTTCGAGGACGACACCTGCTGGATCGCCGAGTGCGAGCAGTGCTACGTGCCGATGGTGGTGTGGAAACGACACGACCCGAACCCCCCTGCGGAGACCCGGGTCGTTTTACACGCTCGATTGAGCGAGATTGTCGTTGCCCACTATGGCTACGAGCATTGGCTGGACGAAAACATGCGCTCGATACCGACGCATTATCACGCCCACGCTCGACCACGTGGTGGATTCTATGGCCACGGCTTACGCCGCGGATGAAGTCACTTGACTCCGCCGATGACCTTCCACATGTTGAATCCCGCCTTTCTCGTGAGTAGTTGTACGTCACTTGTGAACAACGCCTGAGGAAACCCTCAAGGCATGTCACGCTGCGTCACATTACCACGAC
>JANONE010000034.1:0-8670 GCA_031420675.1 Ilumatobacteraceae bacterium
CGGAGAGCTGAGCCGCTAGCGTCGCTGGCCGTGGACTACGCCTTCGATCGCTTCCTCCGTTACGCCGAACTCACCACCTGGCTGCAGGAGACGGCTGCTACCCATCCAGAGCTGATGACCGTGGAGTCGTACGGTCACTCGTACGAGGGCCGCGACCTGTGGGTGGCCACGATCACCGACTCTTCGACGGGCGCCCACGACACCAAGCCGGCGCACTGGGTGGATGCCAACATCCACGCGGTAGAGGTCACTGGCGGTGTGGCCGCGCTGCATCTCATCCACCACCTCGTCTCCGGTTTCGGCGGCGATGCGGCCGTCACCGAGGCCCTGCGCACCCGCACGTTCTACGTCGTACCGCGGGTGAACCCCGACGGCGTCGAGTGGGTGTTGGCCGACAGCCCGCAGTTCCGGCGCAGCAGCGTGCGCCCGTGGCCGTGGCAAGACGCGCACCTCGCACCCGGCCTGCGCGAGCGCGACATCGACGGCAACGGCAGCATCCGCAACATGCGCATCGCCGACCCCAACGGTGGCTGGATGCCCGCCACCGACGAGCCCCGCCTCATGGTGCGCGTGCCCGCCGACGGCGCAGCAGCGGGCGCCGAGCGATACCGCCTGCTGTGCGAAGGTGACCTCGTCGACTACGACGGCTTCACCATCCCCACGCCGCCGCCGCCGCAGAGCCTTGACATGAACCGCAACTTCCCCGCCGGATGGGGCACCGGTGTGTACGGCAGTGGCGACCACCCCTTGAGTGAGCCCGAGATCGATGCGCTCGTGCGTGCCATCGTCGCCCGTCGCAACATCTGCGGGTACAACGCCTACCACACGCCCGGCGGCGTGCTCCTGCGGCCCAGCAGTACCGCCGCCGACAGCACGCTGGCCCCCGTTGACTTGTGGGTCTGGAAGCAACTGGGCGAGCGCGGAGCGGCGCTCACCGGCTACACGGTGCACTCGGTGTTCGAGGACTTCACGTTCGACAAGAGCCAGACGATGAGTGGCGCCGCCGACGATTGGGCGTACGAACACATCGGCGTCTACGGCTGGACCACCGAGTTCTGGGATGTAATCCAGCACGCCACTGGCACCAAGGGCGGCAATCACATCTGGTACACGGGCCCCACAGAGGCTGAGGAGCGCGCCGTCTATGCGTGGGCGGTCGCAAACCATCCGCAGGCATACGCCGACTGGGAACCGTTCGACCATCCGCAGTTGGGCCCGGTGGAGATCGGCGGATGGGACGATGCTTTCCTCTGGTCGAACGCGCCCGGCAGCATGCTGCTGGCCGAGGTGAAACCGCATGCCGAGTTCGCCGTCTACCAAGCGATGTGCTCGCCGCGGCTGGAGGTGCTGCACACGAAGGTGACGGCGCTGGGTGGCGACACACACCGCGTGGAAGTCGGTATCGCCAACACGGGTTGGCTGCCCACCTTCATCACCCAGAAGGCGCGCAAGGATCACCTGGTGCTGCCGGTCGTCGCCGAACTCAGCGGCGCCACGGTGGTCGGGGCACCTGCCCGGCAGGAGCTGGGGCAGCTCGGTGGTCGCCTCGACCTGAACTTGCACTCCGAGAGGAACGACGGCACACCGGACCGCAAATTGGCCACCTGGGTGGTCCGAGCCGCGCCCGGTACAGAGGTCGTCGTATCGGTCAGCCACCAGCGTGCCGGCAGTCGGACGGTCACCCTCCGGCTGTAGTGGCGCGCTGCGGATGATCAGTCGAGCAGCGCCTGGTAGACGAGTTGCTTCAACTGGCTGCGGATGGGATGGGTGCTGCTGGGCAGCAGTTGGGTGAAGAACAACACGGTGAGATCGTCCACTGGGTCGACCCAGAACGAAGTGCTGGCGGCGCCACCCCACGCGAACTCGCCGGCGTTGCCCGGCACGCGGCCCTTCACCGGGTCGATGGTGACGCTGACGCCGAGGCCGAACCCGACACCGTCGAACGTGGTCTCGCTGAACAGCGGGCGACCGTAGGCGGTGAGGTCGGCGTTGTTCGGCAGGTGGTTGCTGGCCATGTACTTGACCGTGCGCGGCGACAGGATGCGCACGCCGTCCAGTTCGCCACCCCTCACCAGCATCTGGGTGAAGCGGTGGTAGTCGTGTGCCGTGCTCTGCAGGCCACCGCCGCCACCGAACACCTGCGGTGGATGCAGCGCGGCGGCGCCCATCGCACCCAACGGGAACGCCTTGCGGGTATCCGGCTGCGCGCCGTACAGCGTGGCGAGGCGCGGCTGGTTCGATTCGGGAACATGCCAGGTGGTCTCGTGCATGCCGAGCGGCTCCAGTAGGCGGGTGCGCATCAACTCGTCGAGCGGCTGGCCCGAAACCACCTCCAGTACTCGGCCCAACACGTCGAGACCCATCGAGTAGTTCCACTCCCTGCCCGGCTGGAACAGCAGCGGCAGCCCGGCGAGCACGTCGCACATGCCCTCCAGGTTCACTCCCTTGGGAAGTCCCCACTCGAAGCCGGCGCGGCGGTACAGCTCGTCGACCGGGTGTGCGTACATGAAGCCGTAGGTGAGGCCGCTGGTGTGAGCGAACAGCTGCCACAAGCGCATCGTCTCGGTGATCGGTTCCAGCACCGGGGCGGTGACGCTGCCGGCGCGCCACACCTTCGTGTTGCGGAACGCCGGGATGTAGCGGTGCACCGGGTCGTTGAGCTCGAACAGCCCCTCCTCCCACAGTTGCAGCGCGAGCACGGCGGTGATCGGCTTCGTCATCGAGAATATGCGCCAGATCGTGTCGGCTTCCACCGGCGTGCCGGCGGCGACATCGCGTTGGCCGGCCACCGAGTGGTGCACGACCTTGCCGTGGCGGGCGACGGCCAGCTGCCAGCCGGTGAGACGGCCGTCGTCGATGTAGCCCTGGAAGTGATGGTCGAGGCGGGCCAACCGCTCGCTCGACATGCCGACCGACTCGGGCTCTGCGTCCTGCTGGAGTTCTGCCATGGCGAGGGACGATAGCCATGCCATGCGCTCCGGCTCGCCTCCGAACCGCAACTTCCGAACACCCGGTGCGAGTGCCTGCTCGCCGCTGGGAGTGCCTGCCACCCGGTGCGAGTGCCTGCCCGCCGCTGGGAGTGTGCGCCAACCGTCGGAGTGGGTACTCGCATCCCGGGGTGGGAGTACCCACTCGGAGCTTGCCGGTCCTTCGCAGCACCAGCTGTCCGTCGTGCGTCACGTCGCCTACTGTCGGTGCATGCGTACCGGGATGCTCACCGACCTTGCACAGCGCACGGCCGCCCTCGTCGATGATGGCCTGTTCAAGTCAGAGCGGGTGATCGCGTCGCCGCAGGCCGCGCACATCCGCCTTGCCGTCGACGGGTCCGTCGGCAGCGAGGTGATCAACCTGTGCGCCAACAACTACCTCGGCCTGGCCGACCATCCGGCCCTCGTCGAGGCAGCGTGTGCCGCGCTCGACACGTATGGGTACGGCGTGGCATCGGTGCGGTTCATCTGTGGCACGCAGACCGTGCACAAGGAGTTGGAGGCCGCGCTCAGCAAGTTCCTCGGCACCGACGACACGATCCTCTACTCGTCGTGCTTCGACGCCAATGGTGGCCTGTTCGAGACCATCCTCGACGAGCAGGACTGCGTGATCTCGGACAGCCTCAACCACGCGTCGATCATCGACGGCATCCGGCTGTGCAAGGCGCAGCGCATGCGTTACGACAACAACGACATGGCGCGGCTCGAGCAGTGCCTGAAGGATGCGGCCGGCGCCCGCTACCGGCTGGTCGCCACCGACGGCGTGTTCTCGATGGACGGCGTGATCGCCGACCTGGCTGCCATCTGCGACCTCGCCGAGCATTACGACGCAATGGTGATGGTCGATGATTCACACGCGGTCGGTTTCGTCGGCGCCACCGGTCGCGGCTCGCACGAGTACTGCGAGGTGATGGGTCGGGTCGACATCATCACCGGCACGTTGGGCAAGGCGTTGGGCGGTGCGAGTGGCGGATACACCAGTGGCCGTCGGGAAGTGATCGCGTGGTTGCGCCAACGGTCGCGCCCGTACCTCTTCAGCAACTCGCTGGCCCCCGCGATCGCGGCCACCACGATGCGGGCCCTCACCCTGCTGCACGACGACAACGCCCTCCAAGGCCGATTGCGACGCAACACCGAACGGTTTCGCGCCGGCATGGAAGCTGCCGGGTTCACGCTCGCCGGCGGGGGCCATCCGATCATCCCCGTCATGCTCGGCGACGCGAAGGTGGCGGGGGAGATGGCACAGCGACTGCTGGCCGAGGGCATCTACGTGGTCGCGTTCAGCTTTCCGGTGGTGCCGCAGGGAAAGGCTCGCATTCGCACGCAGATGTCGGCCGCGCACACCGACGACGACATCGACCGAGCCGTCGCAGCATTCGAGAAGGTCGGTAGCGAGATGGGGGTCGTGCGATGAGAGCGCTCGTGAAGGCGCACGCCGAGCCCGGCCTGTGGATGCAGGACGTGCCCGAGCCGACGCCCGGCGATGGCGACGTGTTGATCCGCGTGCACAAGACCTCCATCTGCGGCACCGACCTCCACATCCACCACTGGGACGCCTGGGCCCAGGCCACCATCCCCGTGCCGATGGTGGTGGGCCACGAGTTCATGGGCGAGATCGCGGCGTTGGGCGCCGGCGTGCAGGGCGTGGAGGTGGGCCAACGCGTCGCCGGCGAGGGCCACGTGACGTGTGGTCACTGTCGCAACTGCAAGGGTGGCCGCCGCGAGTTCTGCCACAACCACACGGGTGTCGGCGTCACCCGGCCGGGCGCGTTCGCTGAGTACATCGTCATCCCGGCGCAGAACGTGTTCGTCGTGCCGGCGCACATCTCCGACGACGTTGCCGCCGTGCTCGATCCGTTGGGCAACGCCACCCACACCGCTCTTCGGTTCGACGTGGTGGGAGAGGACGTGCTGATCACCGGCGCCGGCCCGATCGGTGTGCTGGCGGCGGCGATCACACGCCACATCGGCGCCCGCCACATCGTCGTCACCGACGTCAACCCGTACCGCCTCGCGATGGCTGCCGCGCACGGTGCGACGCGCGTGGTGAACGTCGCCTACGAACAGCTCGGCCCGGTGATGGCCGAGCTGGGCATGACCGAAGGGTTCGACGTCGGCCTGGAGATGTCGGGCGCCGAGGCCGCCTTCAACCAGATGCTCGACTCGATGAACAACGGCGGCCGCATCGCCGTGCTGGGCATCCCGGCCGGCCCGATGACGCTCGACATCAACGACGTGATCTTCAAGGGCCTCAACATCCAGGGCATCTACGGCCGTCGCATCTTCGAGACCTGGTACAAGATGGCGGCGATGCTGCAGAGCGGCCTCGATGTCAGTGGCATCGTCACCCATCGCCTGCCGGCCGATCGGTACCAGGAAGCCTTCGACATCGTCGCCGGCGGCGAATGCGGCAAGGTGATCCTCGACTGGACGTAAAGCCGGTCAATCGACCGGCGTCCAAAACTTGAGTCATCATCACTCAAGTTTTCTGCGTGCCCGGTTGGCGTACCGGCAACGCCGCCCGTAGGCTGCGTCACGTTCGCTCAACATTCCCCCCTTTGAAGGAGCACACATCATGGCCAAGGCAGTCGGTATCGACCTCGGCACCACCAACTCCGTCGTCGCCGTCTTCGAGGCTGGCGACACGGTCGTCATCCCCAACTCCGAAGGCGGTCGCACCACGCCGTCGGTCGTCGCCTTCAGCAAGGCGGGGGAGGTGCTCGTCGGCGAAGTTGCCAAGCGTCAGGCAATCACCAACCCCGACCGCACCTTCCGCAGCATCAAGCGCCACATGGGCGAAGCGTGGAAGAGCGAGGATGTCGATGGCAAGCGTTACACCCCGCAGGAGATCAGCGCCCGCATTCTGATGAAGCTGAAGCGCGACGCCGAGGCATACCTGGGATACACCATCACGCAGGCCGTCATCACCGTCCCCGCCTACTTCGACGATGCCCAGCGCACCGCCACCAAGGAAGCGGGCCAGATCGCCGGCCTGGAGGTGTTGCGCATCATCAACGAGCCCACCGCGGCCGCCCTGGCCTACGGCCTCGACAAGGGCGCCGAGGACGAGAGGGTGCTCGTGTTCGACCTCGGCGGTGGCACGTTCGACGTGTCGGTGCTGGAGATCGGTGAGGGCGTCTTCGAAGTGAAGAGCACCCACGGCGACACCAAGCTCGGTGGCGACGACTGGGACCAGCGCATCATCGACTGGCTGGTCGGCCAGTTCAAGTCGGCGCACGGCGTCGATCTCGCCGCCGATCGCATGGCCACGCAGCGCCTCAAGGAAGTTGCCGAGAAGGCCAAGATCGAGCTCAGCCAGGTGCAGCAGACACAGATCAACCTGCCGTTCATCACGGCCACGGCCGACGGCCCGTTGCACCTCGACGAGACCCTCACCCGCGCGAAGTTCCAGGAGATGACCGCCGACCTCATCGAGCGTTGTCGCATCCCCTTCGAGCACGCGCTGAAGGACGCCGGCATCAGCAAGGGCGAGCTCAACCACGTCCTCCTCGTGGGTGGCTCCACCCGCATGCCCGCCGTCACGGATCTGGTGCAGAGCCTCACCGGCAAGGAACCCAACAAGTCGGTCAACCCCGACGAGGTGGTGGCTATCGGTGCTGCAGTGCAGGCCGGTGTGTTGCGCGGCGACGTGAAGGACATCCTGCTGCTCGACGTCACCCCGCTGGCGCTGGGCATCGAGACCAAGGGTGGTGTGATGACCAAACTCATCGAACGCAACACCACCATCCCCACCAAGCGCACCGAGGTGTTCACCACGGCCGACGACATGCAGCCGAGCGTCGAGATCCACGTGCTGCAGGGCGAGCGCGAGATGGCTGCGTACAACAAGACGCTGGGCAAGTTCCAGCTCGTCGATCTGCCGCCGGCCCCGCGGGGCGTGCCGCAGATCGAGGTCACGTTCGACATCGACGCCAACGGCATCGTGCACGTGTCAGCCAAGGACCGTGCCACCAGCAAGGTGCAGAGCATGACCATCACCGGTCAGAGCACGCTCGACAAGAAGGACATCGACCAGATGGTGCGCGACGCCGAGGCTCATGCCGAGGAGGACAAGCAGCGTCGTGAAGAGGCCGAGATCCGCAACAACGCCGACTCGCTCGTGTACCAAATGGAAAAGGTGCTGCGCGACAACGCCGACAAGGTCGACGAGGCCGAGAAGGCCGCCGTCGACGCACCGCTCGCCGAGCTGAAGACGGCGCTCAACGGCAGCGACATGGACGCCATCAGGTCGGCCCATGAGAAGCTGATGCAGGCCAGCCAGAGCTTCAGCCAGAAGCTCTACGAGAGGGCCGCGGCTGAAAACGCCGCCGGCACCTCGGCTGCCACCGGCGAGGGCAGCACCGGCGAGGGCAGCACCGGCGACAGCGCCGGGAGCGACGACGACATCATCGATGCCGAGATCGTCGACGAAGACCAGTCGCGTGTAGGGTGACGCACCAGTGAGCGACGACCTGACCCCCGAGGAGATCGAGCTGTCCGACGATCTCACCTCGGAGATGATTCGTTTGCGCCCGCTCGCCGCTGACGTATTGGCCACGGCCGACGCGACCGATGTCGCCGAAGCCGAAGGTGCCTTTGAGCACGACGTCGATGCCCTGCTGATGGAGCGCAACTCCTTCAAGGACATCGCGCAACGACTGCAGGCCGACTTCGACAACTACCGCAAGCGTGTGGCCATCCAACAGGCCGACGAAGTGCAGCGCGCCACCGGCAGGTTCGCCGAGGCGTTGCTGCCGGTGCTCGATGCTTGCGAGGCAGCGTTCCTGCAACACCCGGCCGAGGTGGAACCCATCTTCAACTTGCTGTTGGGCCAGTTGAAGAAGTTGGGCCTGGAGACGATGAACCTTCACGAGCAGCCCTTCGACCCGAACCTGGCCGAGGCCGTGTTGCACGAGTCGGGCGACGAAGCCGCACCGGTCGTCAGCGAAGTGCTGCGCAGCGGCTACACGTGGAACGGTCGCGTCCTGCGGGCGGCAATGGTGAAGGTGCGCGGCTGAGGTGAACGCACATGGCAGCGCAGCGTGAGTGGTACGAGAAGGATTACTACAAGATCCTCGGCATCGGCGACAACGCCGACGCGAAGGCCATCACCAAGGCCTATCGCAAGCTCGCGCGCGAGAGCCATCCCGACACCCACCCCGGTGACGACACTGCGGAGGAACGCTTCAAGTCGGTCAGCGGCGCCTACGACGTGCTGGGCGACGAGGCCAAGCGCAAGGAGTACGACGAGGTCCGTCGGCTGGGGCCGGTCGGTGGCTTCAGCAGCGGCCCCGGTGGGGGTGGCCCCGGTGGCCCCGGCGCCGGTGGCTACAACTTCAACGTCGGGCCCGACGGGCTGGGCGATCTGCTCGGTTCCGTTTTCGGTCGCGGTCGTCGTGGTGGCGGCGCGTCGGCTGCGGCCGGCCCGCAACGTGGCGCCGATGTAGAGGCCACGCTCACGCTCGATTTCGAGGATGCTGCAAAGGGCATCACCACCACGCTCCACCTCACCAGTGATGCCGAGTGCAGCACCTGTCACGGCAGCGGGTCGAAGCCGGGGACGCAGCCCAAGGTGTGCTCGCAGTGCGGCGGTAGAGGCGTGATCGACGACAACCAGGGCTTCTTCTCGTTCTCTTCGCCCTGCCGCGCGTGTTCCGGCGCGGGCGTGGTCATCGAACAACCG
>JANONE010000035.1:0-9466 GCA_031420675.1 Ilumatobacteraceae bacterium
CCCACAAGTGAGCCGCTCGGTCGGCGCCCCGCGCGAGTTGTGGGTGTCAGGTCGGCCCCGCCTCGGAGCCTTCGGCCCGGAGCTGATCGCGTAACTCCCGCTTGACGACCTTGCCGTAATTGTTGGTCGGCAGGGCGTCGACGAACCGGTACTCCTTGGGCCGCTTGAACCGGGCGATACTCTCGAGGCACGTCCGATCGAGGTCCTCGATGCGCGGCGCAGCGGCGCCGTCGGCGGCGACGACGAAGGCCACCACCGCTTCACCCCACTCCGAGTCGGGCCGGCCGACGACGGCAGCGGCCCGGACACCGGGGTGACGAAGCAACGCCTCCTCGACCTCCCGGGGATAGATGTTCATCCCACCACTGATGATCAAGTCCTTGGACCGGTCGCGCAGCGCGAGATACCCGTCGGCGTCGAAGCTGCCGACATCGCCAGTGTGCAGCCAGCCATCGCGCAGCGCCTCGGCGGTGGCCTCGGGCTGGTTCCAGTAACCGCCCATCACCACGTCGCCGCGCACCACGACCTCGCCGATCTCCTCGGCAGGGAGTGCACGGCCGTCATCGTCGACGACGCGGACTTCGACGTCGGTGCGGGCGACGCCGACGCTCTGCATGCGGTCCCGCCAGCGGGGATGGTTGCGGTCGGCGTGGTCTGCCTTCGACAGGGGCTGTGATCGTCATTGGTGTTTCGCCCTGCCCGTAGATCTGGGCCAAGCGGGGACCGAACACGGCGAGGGCGTCCTCGGGATCGGCCAGGTACATCGGCGCTCCGCCATAGATGATCGTCTTCAGCTGAGCGAGATCGGCGCTGGCAATCGCCGGGTCGCCGGCCAGCCGCCTGACCATGGTGGGAGCTGCGAACAACGACATGCCCGTCCAGCGCTGCAGGAGCGCAGCGATCTCGTCGCCGTCGACGCCACCTGAGTGCGGCACCACGCTCACCGCACCCCGGGCTATGTGTGGTAGCCCGTAGAGCCCCGAACCGTGCGAGATCGGCGCAGCGTGGAGAATGCTGTCCTGCGCCGTCACCGGGTCGATGTCGGCAAAGTAACTGAGCGACATCATCAGTAGATTGCGGTTGGTGAGCGTCGCCCCCTTGGGCCGACCGGTGGTGCCGCTCGTGTAGAACAGCCAGGCCGGATCGTGCGTCCGACGGTCGACGAGCGGCGCAGGCGCATACCCCGTGAGCCGGTCCCACCGCTCACCGGGAGCGATGACCGCCGCCTGCAGCGACGCGACGGTACCGACGAGTGACTCGACGTCGTCGGCATGATCGGTGTCCGTCACGACGACGGCCGACTCGCTGTGTTCCAGGATGTAGGCGATCTCGTCTC
Source organism: Ilumatobacteraceae bacterium (assembly GCA_031420675.1). Classification (GTDB taxonomy): domain Bacteria; phylum Actinomycetota; class Acidimicrobiia; order Acidimicrobiales; family Ilumatobacteraceae; genus UBA668. The sequence goes on from JANONE010000035.1 coordinate 1,337, forward strand.
GATGCAAGCGAGCGTTCACCGGCACGACCACGAGGCCTGCGTGCCAAATCGCGAACATGGCCTCGATGTACTCGGCCGGTTGCGCATCACGATGGCCACCCGCTGACCGGGCGACAGACCGAAGGCGTCACGCAGGCCACCGGCCGCGCCGGCCGTTCGGGCAGCGAAGGTACGCCAGTCGGCGTGGACTCGCTCGCCGTCAGCCAGCGCCGGGCCGTCGGGCCGCAGGCGGCCGTGGCGTTCCACCCAGACGGCCGGATTCATCGCACCTGTTCCCCCTGCACGACACGATCGTATGTCACGCGAACTACCATTGCCATTTCGTATGCGCACGACCAACGGACGACTGCGATGAGGCTCGGCGAGGATGAGGCGCTGGCCCGATTGGCAGCACACGACCACGGGGTGATGTGCACGGTCCACGCCGAGCGGGGCGTCGACGCTGTGCCCGTCGTTTACGTGAAGGACGAGGACGGCTTCGTGGGCGTGCCCGTAGACCGGGTGAAACCGAAGTCGTCGTTGCGGCTGCAACGGGAACGGAACCTGGAGGCCGACGCGCGGGCCACACTGCTGGTCGATCAGTGGGATCGTGACGACTGGTCACGGCTGTGGTGGGTGCGCGCCGAGCTGCGCTGGCAAGGCAACGACGCCGTAGACCGGGAGGAGTCGCTGGCCAACGAGCTGGCCCGGCGCTTCCACCAGTACCGGGATCGACCATTCGCCAGAGTGCTGGTGCTGCGAATCGTCGCCGTCTCCGGCTGGGCGGCCGGCCCCGGCTGACCCCGGCCCGTCACCCCTCGGATGAGCTCACAACTCGTGCCCGGGGTGGGGTTCGAACCCACATGAGGTCTCCCTCAGGGGGTTTGAGACCGCTCCAAACCGTCTGCCTGGTGCTCTCACGTCCGTCGAGTGGCCTGTGATCTGGACCTTCCGCCCGTCCCGTCCGTCGAGTGCGCTCCCGTGTTGCGCCGTGTCGTCCAGTTCTGTGCGCATCGTGTGCACATCAACCGACGGCTTGTCCTACCGCCTGTGCTACCCTTCTGTCATGGCTCAACGCGACAAGCGATCGATCTCCCTTCCCCCCGATCTCGCAGCTGAGATCGACCGCGCCGCCGCCGCGGAAGGAACGACGGTCAGCGCCTGGATCGCCAGCACCGCAGCACATCGATTGCGGCTCGAGGCAGGCCGACGGGGGATCGCCGAGTGGGAACGTCAGCATGGCGCGCTCACCGCAGAGGAGTTGGCGGACGGGCTAGCCCGGGCGAGGGCCAATCTGGGCCGTCCGGCTTCGAAACGCAAGGCCTCCTGATGGGCGCCACGTACGACACTGGGGCGCTGATCGCCGCCGACCGCAACGACCGGGCGATGTGGGCGCTGCACGCGGGGTTCCTCGCCGAGGAGGTGGCGCCCACGGTCCCGGCGCCAGTGCTCGCCGAGGCGTGGCGCGGAGGTAGCCGGCAGGCGAACCTGGCCCGGTTCCTCGCCCTGTGCGTCATCGAGGACATGGACGCTGACCAAGCCAAGGCGGTCGGTGTGCTGGCGGGAAGAGCCGACCATGACGACGTCGTCGACGTGACGGTCGTCGAAGGCGCGATCCGTCGTCGCGACGCGATCGTTACGTCGAACCCGACCCACGTGCGTGCGATAGCCGACGCGGTCCGAGCCCGGCTGCACATCGAGACGGTCTGATCGAGCCAAGCTGGCGCCACCAGGGCCACGTATTCCGGCCGCGCCATCAGCTCGGCTGGACAGCGGAAGAAGGCTTCGTGCTCATCGTTCAACGTCGCGTGGGACGTTCTCGCTCCTGCGAGGGTCTTGGATGGTGATGGACGAATCACGACAGCATGAGCGCCAACGGGGGTTCGACGAACTGATCGACGAGATCCGGTCGCGCCTCCTGCCAGCCCTCGTGGCCAAGTGGGGCATCGAGGTCGGTAGCGATGTCTGCTCGGAGGTCGAGGAGTATGCCTGGGCCAACCAGGATCGGGTGCTGCGGATGGAGAATCCGATCGGGTACCTGTATCGGGTCGCCCAGTCAAAGTCACGGCGATACACCCGATGGCTGCGACGGTCGACGTTTCCGAGCCGGTTCCCCGAACTCGCCCACCACGATCCATCGCTCCACGACCTGCTCCAGCACCTCGCCGGCCTGAAGGACGACCAGCGGGTGAGCGTGTTGCTCGTCCACGCGTTCGGCTGGACGTACGCGGAGGTCGCGGAGCTACTGGGCGTGACGAGGTCAGTGGTCAATCACCACATCCACCGAGGACTTGCGCAACTGCGCCAGCCCGAGACCGTCGATCCACTCATCGAGCGGAACCGACACGAGAGCCCAACGGAGGGCACGAGATGAGCAACACCGTCGAAGATGTACTGGAGCGTGCGGGCGACTACCTCATGCAGCGCACCGCCGAGTACCGAGAGTTGCCGGTCGCTCCGCGGCCCGACAGCGGGTCCCACCGCCGCGGTCCTGGTCGCAGGTTGCTGGTCGGCGTCGGTGCGGCCGGAGCGCTCGCCAGCGCCGTGCTCGTCGGCACGTTCATCGGCGGCTCGACCCCCGGAGGACCCGTCGACGTCGCAGCGGCCGCCTGGAGCGCGACCCCCGCCCAACCAACCGCCGAACAGGAAACACGGCTGATGACACAGTGCGACGCTGACGTGCGGACGGTCCTCGACGCCGGGCTGCTCGAAGCCGGGGGCGATCCCTCGTCGCTCCCCGCCGATCGATTCCAGCCGGTGCTCTCGGAAGCGCGAGGGACCACGGTGCTGTCGGTTTACGTCAGTCCCGGAACGGTCGCCCTGTGCGCCACGTTCGCCGACGGATCCGTCGTCGTAAGAGGCTTCTCCGGGGCCAACGAGCCCGGGCAGACCTTGGCCCGCGGCCTCGACATCGACGGCGCGCGTTACATGGTCGTGACCGGTCTCCTCCCCGTGGGCGCGAACGGCGGCAGCGTCACCGTCCTTCGGCCCGGTCAGGACGATGTGACCGCCACCGTCGTCGACAACCGGTACGCCGCCTGGATGCCCACACCCGCCAACTACACGATCGAGTACACGAACCCGGACGGCACGACTCAGGAGCTCGGACCGTTCCCCACCGAAGAACTGGCGGAGGACGACTACGCCCCAGTGACGACCGTCGTCCAGCCGGGACCAGCGAACGATCCGGAACCCTCACCGAACGCATGTGAGCAGGATCCGTCCCCGGCCGCATGCGACGGCTGAGCCGTCACGGTCCACGAATCGGCGGCAGGTGACAAGCGGAACTGCCGCGGCGACGCCGGCGGTGGTCCTCCGGGATCGCCGGCGGCGGATCGATGCGATCGATCGGCTCGTGCGGGCGTTGGACGAGCGGCGCGAGAAGCTCGGGCTGTCAAAGGCCGAACTGGCCCGCCCCGCAGAGCTTGCCCCCGTGGCGATGCGTCGTCTGTTCAGCGTGGACAGCCCGAACCCGGCGATCGGCACGCTGACGGCGCTCGCCGACGCGCTGAGCTTGGAGCTCGTAGCTGTTGAGGATCGGGTGCGACTGAACGCGAAGCGCTACCGGCTGGCGGATCGGTGCCGAGTTGCACCGTGTCGAGCGAGCGGACTTCCAGCTGGGCGATGGCTGAGGCCGTGACCCCGAGATCGGCGGCGACTGCCTGGGCGATGCTTGAATCATGACCTCCACTGCAACGTCCACAACGGTCACCACCGAGGCGCTCCCCGGGCCGCGCGGTCTCGACAAGCTGCATCGAGTTCGCCAACTGTTCCGTGACCCTTCGACAGCGCTCGATGGACTTCACCATACGTGCGGCCCGATCAGTGAACTGCGGCTCGGGCCGACGCGCATCGCAGTGATCGGTGATCCCGGCCTTCTCCACCAGGTGTTCTCGATGCCCGCCGATCAGGTGCGAACCTTGATCGGCGCCGGTTACGACACCACAGCATCGGCACTTGCCGGGATGCTGTGGTGTGCAGCGGCTGTCGCCCGACACGTGCGGGTGACCGATCAGCTCGCCACGTGCGCGGCCTGGAGGTGGCATGAAAGTGCCGTGCGCCGCTCGCCGTGGTGGACAGCGGCGACCTGATCTGGGCAATCTGGGCGCGTTGAGTTGATCGAGCGCCTGGGAGCTGACATGGAGTACGTGGAGGTGATCGGGCTTCGGATCGCCTTCCAGCGGCGCGGCGCCGGTCCGTGTCTGTTGCTGTTGCATGGGGCCGTGAGCGACAGTCGGGTGTGGCGAGTCCAACTCGAATCGCTCTCCGATGCGTTCACCGTGGTGGCCTGGGATGCGCCGGGCTGCGGCGGGTCGTCTGATCCGCCGGAACACTTTCGCTTGCCCGAGTACGCTGAATGCCTCGGGCAGTTCATCAGCGCGCTCGGCCTGGAGCGGCCGCACGTGCTGGGACACTCGTGGGGCTCGGCGCTCGCGCTGGAGTTGTATCGGGTGCGCCCGAGCATCGTGAAGAGTCTCGTCCTGGTCGGAGCGTACGCAGGCTGGGCTGGATCGCTCCCACCTGATCAGGTCGCGCAACGACTTAAACTCGCCCTGCGGTTCGCCGACCTTCCGTCCGGCACCTTCGATCCTGCTTCGATGCCGGGCCTGTTCTCCGACGCAATGCCCGCGAACCGGGGGGCAGAACTGGCGACGATCATGTCGGAGATCCGTCCTGCAGGAACCCGCACGATGGCCCGTGCACTTGCCGAGGCAGATCTGCGAGATCTGCTTCCCCGGATCGAGGCACCTACGCTGCTAATCCACGGCGACGCAGACCAACGGTCATCTCTGGACATCGCCAACGAGCTCCACTCTGCGATCCCTGGATCGAGGCTGACCGTGATGCCCGGCCTCGGCCACGAGTGTTACTTGGAGTCTGCCGAGGCGTTCGACGCAGTGGTGCGCAGGTTCCTACTGGAGGTCGAAGTCTGATCGATCGAATCCGCTTGCTGCAGCCCGCAAGCGTCGATGTCGCCTGCTACACCGGGGACGTCCCGTCCGTGCTCAGAGTCGCACTACCATTCGGTGATGGACGAAGGCGATGTGGCGCTGCGGAACCTGACGTACGGGCTGTTCGTCGAGTTGGGTCGCGCGCCGACGGTCGACGACGTCGCGGCAGCTACTGGCGCGAGTCCTGATGCCGTGTGGGCTGGTTGGCAGCGGTTGCACGATGATCATGCGTTGGTACTGCAGTCGCACACTCGCGAGCTTCGTATGGCCAACCCGTTCTCGGCAGTGCCGACCGCCTATCGGGTGTTCGCTGACGATCGTTGGTGGTATGCGAACTGTGCGTGGGACGCATTTGGCGTCTGCGCTGCGTTGCACGTTGACGGTCGCATCGAAACGTCGTGCGCCGATTGCGGTGAGCCGATCACTGTCCAGGTGCGCGAAGCGCAGCCGGAGGACGACAGCTTGCTGTTTCACTGCGCGGTCCCGGCAGTTCGATGGTGGGACGACATCGTCTTCACTTGAGGCACGATGAACCTCTTCCGGTCGGAGGAGCACATCGATTGCTGGCTCGGCACGAGAGCCCCTGGGGCGACGATCCCCGTCACCAAGCTCTGCGAACTGGCGCACGCCTGGTGGGGCAACCGAATCGACCCGAACTGGCAGCCGCGCACACGCGAGCAGAACCAGGCGATCCTGAACGGTCTCGGGCTCACGGGTGCGTTCTGGAACCTGTCCGGAGTGGCGCCCGATAGCTGAGGACACTCTGCCGACTCGCCGAGCTGCTCGGACAGCCTTCGCTGCCGTCGACAGGGGGCGGGACGACCCAGGGCACGTCCCGGCGGGTCCGCCCCACGCTGGCGTCCGCGGGTGCCCACCAACGGCACTTCGGCGGCACGCTCGTGACGGACAGGATCGCCGGTTCTGGGAGCGAGTCCTCTGCGGTGCTGGGCGTGTTCTGCGCCGGCAGGCGAGCGATCTGTGCGGCCCTGACTCCTCCCAACTCGGGGCGGTCAGGTTGAGATAGTGGCACGGCGATGGCATGATCGTGGCATGGCCAGGACGCGTCTCAGTACCACGGTTGATGAAGGCCTTCTCGAGGATGCTCGCCGAGCGCGCTCGGCCGCAAGCGACGCGGAACTCATCGACGAGGCGTTGGCGGCACTCCTCGCTCGCGATCGGGCTGCGGAGATCGACGCGGCCTACGCTGCGGCGTACGCGGAGCACCCCCTCGACGAGCCTGACGAATGGGGCGACCTTGCGTCGTTCCGCGAAGCGGCCGGGCGATGACCGATCTTCCTCGCCGCGGCGAGGTGTGGTGGTGCGAGCCACCAGAGATCGGCCGCCGGCCCGTCGTCGTGTTGTCGCGTGATGCCGCGATCCCGCGGCTTCGTCGGGGCCTGGTGGCGCCCTGCACGACGACCATCCGAGGGCTCGCCAGCGAGGTCGTGCTCGAGCCGGGGGACGACCCGGTGCCGCGTCGAAGCGCTGTCAACCTCGACTCGGTCGAATCCGTCTCCGTCGGACTTCTCGTCGAGCGGCTCGGTCGCCTCAGCGATTCACGGATGCGAGAGATCTGCGTTGCGCTCGAGGTGGCGACCGACTGTCGATGATTCGGTTCAAGAGCACCTGGGGCAACGATCCCCGTCGCGACGCTATGTGATCTGGCGCACGCCTGGTGGAACGACAACCGGCAGTGAACGGCCCAAACCGTGCGACCCGCCGCCAGGCCACGAAGCAGGATCGCAGGACCCGCTGACGATGCCGTGCCGCTGAAACGGAACGACACGAAACCGTGCACCACCGGGTAATGACATGTGAAGGACTCCCAGCGCATCTCGGTCGCCCCGGACGCCGATTTCGCGGCTACGACGTTGCACCCAGGGCTGACGATGCACCGAGGCCGACGTGCGAGTACTTCCTCCCGCAACATCCACCGTGCTGCGGGGCTGGTCCGGCCTGTCTCCTGGTGCGCATCTTCGCCGGGGGATGCAGTTCCGAGGCCAGAGCTTCGTCGCTGCCGACTGCTGATGATGCCGCCTGGTCGGCCAAGGGCACGATCGGCGCCAGCGTGACGCCGGACCTGCCGGTGGGCGCCACCTCAGCGAATCCACTACGTGGCACAGGGAGTCCTGGCCAAGGCTCCCAGGGATCGCTCCAGGGAGTCCTCCAGCACAACGTCGAGGCATCCGAACCATCACGATCTCCCGCCGCCGTACAGACAAGGGCCCGTCGTCGACGAGCGGCGCACGTACACAGTCACCGAGGTCGCCGACATCGTCGGCATCTCGCGGTCCACCGCCTACGAGTGCGTCCGCCGCGGCGAGATCCCGGCGCGTCGGTTCGGGCGACGCATCGTCGTCCTCCGCCACGAGCTGGAGCGGCTGCTCGGATCTCTATGAGCGGAACGGAAGCGATCTCTACGTCGGCCGTGCGAGCAACTCGATGGCGGCAGGATCGTCGTCTGCCAATCCAACGAAATGGACCTGTCCGTCGTCGTCGACCTGCTCCGTACGCACCACCGACCAGAACTGCGCAGTCCCCGCGATGAGAACGGCTCCAGGGCGGATCACCGAAGGGTCCACCGCGTCGGACAGCAATGACCACAGCGCACTTCGTCATCCTCGGCGTTGAGGTCGACTCGCAACTCGATCACGGGCACCTCCTCCGTCCCTCACACCGTAGGCGGTCGGCTGCGCGTTCATGAGCCGACGACGTCAGCCACGGCGGTGTCGACGTCACAACCTTCGCTGCGCCTCGACTGCCCGACCGATGATCTCGCGGACGAAGCCGGCGGCGTCGTTCACGTCCTCGAGAACAGAGGATCCGACCAGGTCCGCCCGGGCCTGCCCGTAGAGCGAATCCCAGCCCTCGTGCACCGTCAGCACCGGCGGCCATTCGTGACGGCGCCGGTACGCGAACAGTCGAGCACCAAGGTCGTCGATGACCGCGTAGTCGAGGTCTTCGACCGCTGCGAGGATCTGAATGTCGACGAGGTCGTGGGCCCGCTCGTTCAGCACACCCTCGAGCGTTGGGCACGTGCAGGCGTGGATCTTCTGCACGATCTGGTCCTCAGCAGTCATCACGCGTACGGGCTGGGGCTCGGGTAGGCCGACCCCGGCGAAGATCTCAGCGATGTCAGTTCCCAGGCGTTCTACGGGCCGGTCGCCGCTGCCGATCTCCGAGTGCCCGAGCTCGAAGA
>JANONE010000036.1:0-13494 GCA_031420675.1 Ilumatobacteraceae bacterium
CCCTGCACCCCGTGATCAAACTCGCCGGACTCTGGGCAGGACGGCCAGCCAAACCCACCGGCCGGCTCATCTTCACCGCCCTCGCCCACCTACGACTCATACCCGCCAACGCTGACAAACCAGCCCAGATCCCAAGACCACCACCCCTCCAAGCCCGGCTACTCGAACTACTCGACGTCGATCCCCGACAACCCCGCTGAACAACAGCAGGTCACCATGAAGCTCACAGACATCGCCCTCGCATGTGCTGAAAGCCCGGCTAGCCGAACCCGTCGCCGGAGCGGTCGCCGCGTGCATCGTGCGCCATCGCCATACTTTCGCGCACCCCTTCTCTACGATGACGGCATGTACCCGGTGCCCACGAGCCTGTCGCCCAGCCGAGTCGGGGCGTTCATCTCGTGCCCCATGGCCTTTCGCTTCGCGAGCATCGAGAAGCTGGCCGAACCGCCCAGCATTCATGCCACCAAGGGCTCCATGGTGCACCGCGTGCTCGAATTGCTGTTCATGCGCCCTGCACCCGAACGAACCATCCAGACTGCCCGGCCTGCGTTCGATCGTGCCCTGGCCGAGTACCGGCTCGACCCGGAGTTCACGTTGCTCGCTCTCAGCGAGGCGCAGCAGCAGGCGTTCTTCGACGACGCATGGTCGCTCGTGCAGGCCTACTTCGCCATGGAGGACCCCACACAGGTTCGCGAAATCGGCCTCGAGATCCGGCTCGAGGCACAGGTTGGTTCGCTAGCACTGCGCGGCATCATCGACCGGCTCGAGCTCGACGAGCGGGGTGGTTTGGTGGTCACCGACTACAAGACCGGCCGCGCTCCCGGCCTGAAGTACGAGCAGGGCAGCCTGGCCGGGGTGCACTTCTACTCGTTCCTGTGCGAATCGGTGCTCGGCCGGCGCCCGGCCGCGATCCGGTTGATGTACCTGCGCACCGGCGAAACCATCACTGCTACGCCATCGGCCCAATCGGTGAAGTTCATCACCACCCGCACCACCGCCGTGTGGAAGGCCGTCGAACGGGCGTGTCTCACCGGCAACTTCCAGCCACGCCCAGGCGCACTCTGCAACTCGTGCGCGTTCCAATCATGGTGCCCAGCGTTCGGCGGCGACCCAACACTTGCCGCCACCGAGGCGCCGGTCCGGTTTCGTTCCCCGGCCACCGCATGAGGTTGCAGCAATCGAAGGCTGTGGTGTCGTTCGATGCCTGGGCGGATGCGCAGCTGGAGCGGTTGCGCGGCAACAGGGTGGCTGACACCGTGTTCACCACCGCCAGTGAACTCGGCGATTTCAGCCTCGTCTGGCACCTGGTGGGTGCGGTGCGCGGCCTCACCTCCGATGCCCACGCCGACCAGGCGTTCATCCTCTCGGCACTCATCGGCGCCGAGAGCCTTCTCGTCAACCAGGGCATCAAGCGCCTGTTCGGTCGCACCCGCCCCACCGAAGCGGGCGACCCGCGTTACCCGGTGCGCAAGCCGTCCACCAGCAGCTTCCCCAGCGGCCATGCCTCAGCAGCGTTCTTCGCCGCCACAGTGCTCACCGCCTGGAGCGGCGTGGCCACCGCTCCGGCCTGGTTCGCGCTGGCCGGCGTGGTGGCCACCAGCCGCGCCTTCGTGCGCATCCACCACCCCAGCGACGTTGTCGGCGGGGCGTTGGTGGGCCTTGCACTCGGCCAGGCGGCGGTTGCCCTGCTGCGCGCCCTCGGCTGATCACGTAGCCTCACAGGCATGGCCGACCTGCCCCGCTTCGACCGCAAGATGAGCGACGCCGAAGGGCTGATGTGGCGGTTGGAGAAAGACCCGCACCTCTGCAGCACCTTTGCCAACGTCACCATCCTCGACAAGGCCCCCGACTTCGATCGCTTGCTGCGCCGGATGGACCGCACCACCTACGCGGTACCGCGCCTGCGCCAGCGCGTGCAGTCGGCACCCGCGAACCTGTCGGCACCGATGTGGGTCGACGATGTCAACTTCGATCTCCGCTACCACGTGCGTCACCTCGCGCTGCCCAAGCCGGGCACCAGGCGCCAGTTGCTCGATCTGGCCAGCCTCATCGCGTGCGACGCGTACGACCGCACCCGGCCGCTGTGGCAGTTCGTGGTCGTCGACGGCCTGCGTGGTGGGAAGAGTGCGCTGATCGAGAAGCTGCACCACACGATCGTCGATGGCGAGGCCGGCGTGCAGCTGAGTCTGCAGTTCCTCGACTTCGAGCGCGACGCGGTCGAGCTGCCGGCGATCGACCCCGACCTCATCGCCGCCGCCGCCAAGGCCGCCGTGCACCAGGGCACAAGCCCTGACCTGCTGCGCGATCTGCTCACCGGCAGCCTGCGCATGCCACTGGGCCTGCTGAAGCAGATCAAGGAACTTCTTGCCGATCCCACCGGCATCCCCGAGGCAGGCTCCGCCGCCGCCGACACCGTGCGCGGCGTCATGCAGCAGTTGGGCGACACCGAGGGCGCTCGCTCACCGTTGTGGACCAAACGGTCACTGCAGCGCCGCATGGAGGTCCTGCGCGCCCCGATCGACGAGACCCGCGCCGCCGCCAAGCGGTTGGGTGGCACGCTGAACACGGCCTTCCTCACTGCCGCCGCCGAGGCGGCCGGCCGCTACCACCGGGATCTGGATTCTCCTGTCGACGAGCTGCGCTCCAGCATGGCGATCAGCACCCGCACCGAGTCCTCGGGCACCAATGCGTTCTCGCTGGTTCGCATGCTGGTACCCACGGCCGACATGCCGATCGGCGAGCGATTCGCCGCCATCCAGGCTGCTGCCGGCGCAGCCAAGGAGGCCAGCGCCACTGCATCGCTGGAGACCCTCGCGGCCGTTGCCGCAACGTTGCCCACCAGACTCATCACCCGCTTGGCGCGCCAGCAGGCACAAACCGTCGACTTCGCCACCAGCAACGTGCGGGGCGCGTCGATGCCGTTGTACGTGGCAGGCGCACAGTTGCTGGAAAACTACCCAGTGGGGCCGCTGGGTGGTGTCGCCTTCAACCTCACGTTGCTGAGCTACAACCACAGCCTCGACATGGGGGTCAACATCGATACCGCGGCGGTGACGGATCCCGAGCTGCTACGAGCCTGCCTCGTGCGCGCGTTCAAGGACCTGCTGGCCGCCTGAGGCGGCATTGGCGAACCTGCCCAGGACCAACCCTGGGCCCCAGGTCAATCCTGGGCAGCGGCGGCGTGCGCCGGCATGGTGAGCAGCGTGCGCACATCGAGCAGCACATCAGTGATTTCACCCGTGGACACGAGCTCTCTGCTCATCATCTGCGAAAGGGCCTTGTCGATCACGCTCAAAGCCTCGTGGATGACGGCATCGGTGGTCTCGATCACTGTGCTTCTCCTTCGCAGACTGGTGTGTCACGAACGTAGCTCGCGCGCAGCACTTGTAGTGGGCATGGTAGCGGCGATGCCACCGAACATTTCGCCGAAGGCACAAGCTGTCGGCGTTCCTGCGTGTGGCTGCCGTCACCGCCTACGCTGCGCCGCATGGAACTCGAGGGGAAGCACGCCGTCGTCACCGGAGCAGCGGGCGGGATCGGTGAGGCGCTCGCCGCACGTTTCCACGCCGAAGGAGCACGAGTCGTGGTCGCTGACGTGCAGATCGCTGCTGGCGCAGCGGTCGCCGATCGACTGAACGCCCTGCGGCCCGAGAGCGCCCTCGCTGTTGGCGCAGATGTCGCCACCGAGGAGGGCAACCGCTTGCTCGTCGAGACCGCCGAGAACGCATTCGGCCCGATCGACCTGTTCTTCGCCAACGCCGGCGTTGGCATCGGGCGCGACCTCACGACCACCGAAGCCGACTGGAGTGTCGCCTTCAACGTGAACGTGCACGCGCATCGCTGGGCCGCCAAGTACCTCGTGCCCGGCTGGGTGGCGCGGGGCGAGGGCTACTTCTGCTCCACGGCCTCCGCTGCCGGACTGCTCAGCCAGATCGGCTCGGCGCCATACAGCCTCACCAAACACGCCGCCGTCGCGTTCGCCGAGTGGCTCAGCATCACCTACGGCGACGCCGGCCTCAAGGTCAGCTGTCTGTGCCCGCAGGGCGTCAACACCGCCATGCTGCGCGCCGGCGACGACCCAGCCGTCGGCCCCGCCAGCAGCGTCGTGCGGGCCGCGGGACGGGTGCTGGAGCCCGCCGAGGTGGCCGCGATCGTGGTGGCCGCGATCAGCGCCGAGACGTTCCTGATCCTCCCCCACCCGGAGGTGCTCACCTACCTGCAACGCAAGACCGGCGACTACGACCGGTGGCTGGCTGGTATGCGCAAGCTGCAGGCACGCATGCTGAGCGGCGCGTGATCGATACCGCCACATTGCAGCGCCTCGGTCTTCGCTCCGGCGAGCCGGTGCGCTTTCGCAAGGCCGACACCGGTCGTTGGTTCGCGGGCAAGATGTCGGGCGTCGCGATCGACGGCAGCATCACCATCTACGACGCGAACGGGTCGGCACGCAGCCTGCGCCCGGAACGTGTGGAAGTGCGCCGTCCGGGCGGTCGCGGCCGCCTCACCTGGCAGACCGTCAGCGATGTCGCGATCACCTGGGAGCAGTTGCAGCTCTGGTGAGTGGAATTGATTCAGCTGGTCTTGGCCTTCGCCAGCGCTCGCTGCAGCACCACGTCGAGCAAGCTGAGCACCGTCTCCTTGACGGCCACTCGACCGCGGGCATCGGTGCTGACCACCGGCACGCGGGCGGAGATGGACAACGCCTCACGGACCTCGTCGACGGTGTGGAACATTTGACCGCCGAACCGGTTGACGGCAACCACGAATGGCACGCTGCGGCTCTCGAAGTAGTCGAGGGCGGGGAACGAATCCTCGATGCGACGGCTGTCCACCAGCACGACGGCGCCGAGCGCTCCCCGGATGAGGTCGTTCCACATGAAGCCGAAGCGATCCTGGCCGGGTGTCCCGAACAGGTACAGCACGATGACGTCGTCAACGGCAACACGACCGAAGTCCATTGCCACCGTGGTGGTGGTCTTCGTGCTGACCTCGCCTCGGTTGTCGACACCTTCGCCGTAGCTGGTCATCGCCGCCTCGGTGGTGAGCGGTTTGATGTCGGAGATCGCGCCCACGAACGTGGTCTTGCCGACGCCGAAGCCACCGGCGATCACGATCTTGACGGGGATCGGGCCGCTCGCGACCGGGCGGATGGGAGTGTCAGAGAGCGCGGACACCGGCAATCAACCTCGTGATCAGGAGCACGTCGTCGGCGACGTTCTCGCTCGGCTGGAAGGACTCCAGCATTCCTTCGGACACCAGGTCAGCCGCGACGACTCGCACGACCCCGATGGGTACGCGTATGAGCGCTGCCAGTTCGGCAACGGACGAGGGTTCCGCTTGGCAGAGCCGCAGGATCTCCGCGCGTTCGAACTTCAGGGCGGTCAGCGCCTCTCGTCCGCCGGCGGTGGCCTGCAGCATCGTTTCGAACTCGAGCACGCCAGTCACATGGGCGCGGCCACCGGTCATGGTGTACGCGCGCACACCTTCTGCAGCAATCGAGTTGTCCGCCTCCACCGACGCGTGTCGCAGCAGGCGCTTGGAGCCGAGGAAGGGGCGCACCAACTGGGCATTCGGGTCGTCCCCACCCGTCGGTTCCACTGTTACACCGCGACCAACGAGTTCTTCAACTCGGTGATCAAGGTCGGGCTGAGCTGCGCGCCAACGCGCTCCACCAACAGGGTGATCTCGAAACCGACGAGACCGAGGTCGCAATCGTGGGCGGACACGACGCCGATCGTGGAGCCACCGGAGATGGCGCTGATGAAGAGGTATGCGCTCTGCATTTCCACCAGCACCTGCCGCACTTGACCCTTGGTCAGTTCATTGGCAGCACCGTGGGCCAGGGCACGCATGCCGGTGATGATCGCGGCCATCTTGTCGGCCGATGCGCGCTCGAGCTGAGAGCTGAGCGCGATCAACAGACCGTCGGACGAGACGGCCACGGCCTGCTCTACGCCAGGGGTGCTGCGAACGAAGCTGGCCATCAGCCAGTTGACGTTGTTCGCCTCTTCAGAGAGTGTCATTCGGGATCGCTCCTGTGTTTCCTGTCGTACCCAACCAACTGTCGTGCCCGCGCTGGCGGCCGAGATCGACACCGCGCTGCAGGCTGGCGAGCGTTTCGCGAACCTCGTCGGCGGGGCGTGGCGGAGCGTCCTCGATCTGCGTCGAACCGAGCTCCGGCATCTGTGCACCACGCACACGCTTGGTCAGGCCGGACGCCGTTGTCAGCGGCTCGGGCATCATCAGTCCATTGCTCGCGACCGGAGTCGGGCTCAGCGCCGGGTCGCTGGCGACGCTCGGCGCGGCTTGCGGAGCTTTCATCTCCTCCCACAGAGACTCGTCGGTCAGCTGCATAGGCTTCTGCTCCATCGCCTGGGCTGCGGCGACGGACGCGTTCAGCGGCAGCGGCTCGCTGAGGCGCTGCGCCATCGCCGGCACGTCCACCACCGGGGCCGAGGTTCCAGGTGCAGCGACGACTTCCATGATCGCCTTCGGCAGCCGGACGATCGCAGTCACACCGTTGCCACCGGGGGTTGTCGTCAACATCACTTTGATGTCGTGACGAGCGGCAAGGCGGGCGACCACTTGGAAGCCGAGCATCTTGTTGCTCTCACGGTCGAACGAGGACACCTGGTTGAGCCGGCGGTTGGCGTCGGCGATCTCGTCGACCGTCATCCCGAGGCCGTAGTCGAAGATTGCCAGCTGATGCCCGTCGGGCACCGCCCGGCCGACGACCGTGATGACACTGGTGGGAGGCGAGAAGCTGGTGGCGTTCTCGAGCAGTTCGGCAAGGAGGTGCGCCACCTCACTGGCGACCTGTCCGTGCACCCCGATGTCACCAAGGTCGGCGAGTTCCACCTGGCCGTAGTTCTCCACTTCCGACAGAGCGGCACGCACGACGTCACCGATGGCCACCACCGGCGCCAACAGACGAGTCGGCTCGGCACCGGCCAGCACGAGCAGCGACTGCGCGTTGCGTCGCATACGTGTGGTCAGGTGATCGAGACGAAACAGGTTGTCGAGCACCTCCGGGTTGCGCTCGCCTTGCTCCAAGGTGGAGATGAAGCCGAGAGTACGACCGAGGAGGTTCTGGTTACGACGGGCGATGCTGACCAGGTTCTCGGACACGATGCGTCGGGCCATGGCTTGTTCGGCGGCGAGATCCACTGCCGCGTCCTGCACCGAGTTGAAGCTGGCACCGAGTTCCGCGAGCTCGTCACTGGTACCGACGTCGAAGGAAGCAAGGTGCGGTACGGGCGTGTCGGCCGGCAGGTGCTGCATGGTCTGCACCACCTCGGGAAGGTCCTTGGTGGCAACGGCCTTGGCCTGCGCCGCCAGACGACGGATGGGCCGAACGATCGATCGACGCACCAACACCGACAGCAGCAACGTGAGCGCGAGCAGGCTCACCGTGGCCGCACCGGCGAACAGGATCACCCTGCCCACATACTCATCGGTGCTGCTCTCACGGGCGATCACTTCCGGCTCCGCCCACGCGAGGGCTCGCATGACGCCCGTCTGCTGGAGCTCGTAGCGCCACTCCATGCTCTCGATCACTGCGATCACGTTCTGTGGAGCCTTGGCTGCGATGGCCGGCCTGAGCTCGTCGTTCACCTGTTGGAAGAACTTTGCACCCTGGTCGCCACCCATCTGGACGAGGCGGATGTCCACACGCTGATCGAGGTTCTGCTGGCGCCAGTAGACGATCGAGGCCTCGAATCGGATCTGTGCGCCAACGAGTTCGACGAGTTGGGCGTTGATCGCCGCCATGCCCTCGGTAGTGAAGCCGTCGATCGTCGCGCCGAGAACGCCGATGTGGTTCACGATCGCCCACGCCTCGAGCAGGCTGGCGGGCGGTGGCGCAGTGCTGGCGCGGAGATCCTGGGCCTGCTTCAGCGCCTTGTACTCGTCGCCGCGCACGCTGGCGCGCTGCAGCGCGCTGAAACCCAGCGCAGCGAAAGCGACCAGCGCCAACAGTGGTACGGCGATGAGCATGTTCACTCTGCCGCCGATTTTGAGTCGTCGAAGCATCGACTCGCCCCTTCCGATTCTGTGGCCGATTCTGTGGCAGGGCCTCCCTGCCTGAACGGTCCCGCCTTCTTGGAACCTTGGCGACGAGTAATCGGTTCGCACCGTGGCCAACTTGAGAGTTCCTTTGACAAATCCTCAAGGTTGTCGCCGGATCGACCGAAACCCATTTCCGAAGGGTTCGCAACGGGAGGGTCTTCTCTAATGGTTCGCAGCCAGCTCAACTCATACAGCGGAAGCGACCCCATTTGGGGTTTCGTTGCGCTCGTCGGAACCGAGCGGTTCACCGGTGAGACCGCAGTAGGTATCGACCCCAGGGTTCGACTCTTCGCGGTCGACGGACGGGTTTATTTCGCTGAACGTGAGGGAGACGCGCCGATCGGTGCTCTCCTGGTCGGCACTGGCCTGGTGACGAGCACACAACTCGAGCACGGTGCCGTGAAGATCGGTGACGCCTCGTCATTGGCGCGTTTGTTCCAGCGCGATCCCACGATCGATCGTGACGCCGTGGAACTGACCATCGCACTGGCGACCGAGTCGTTGCTGGCGTCGATTGCGAGCAAGCCCGTCGGAATGCCGGAAGTCTTCCCGCTCCGTCACCACTCGTCTGGAGTCCACCACTGGTTGCGGGCCGAAACTGGCAGCCCTGCCCAAGCAGCACCCGTCTTCGAAGAGAAGACGCCCGTTCTCGAAGAGGCGACCATCGCCGACGAGAAGACCGTCGTTGCGCAGCAGGCTCCAGTCGCCGAAGCGTGGAACGGGTCGCTCACGCCATGGACCGTGGGAGCGGTGATCGAGGAGAGTGTGCCGATCGAGTTCGTCGCAGAGGTCGCGCACGACGACACGCCGCACGACGACACGCCGCACGACGATGCGTCGGCCCTCGAGAGTCCGGCGCCGGCCCAGGGGCTGTTCTCGCTGCCAACGCTCGACCCTGTATGCGCCCTCCCGGCGACGACTGCACCATGGGTGGAGCACGACACCCATGCGAACGGCACCAACGGTCACGACCCGCGCACCACGATCGAGACCGTGACCGAGGAGCAAACCCTTTTGCCCTCGATGCCGACGCTCCCCTCACTCACGACACGTGTGCCGTGGCAGAAACCCGCTGCCGACGACATCTCGGTGGCTCCCGGTGCGGGCACCTTCGACTTGTTGCCGGAGCCCGTCTCCTACGAGCCGGCGCCACCTCCGCCCGTTCTCCCCCAGCCTGCGGCGGCACCGATCTCGATGTCTGACCTGGCTGCGGCGAACGCCGAGCCGAAGTCACCCTCGTCCGGGGCGACGCACAACCTGGCGGCGGTCGACATCTGGGAGATGGTCGACGACCTGACCATCGACGGCCAACCCGAGGTCCAGCAACTCGTCAGCAGTGGCGCCCCGGGCAAGCGCGGGCGCGGGTGGCTGCGAGGCCGGAAGGATTGATGGGCGTGACCGACGCAAGTGCCGACGAGAAGATCGAACTGTTGGTCCACTCCGTCCTGGAGGCGGTCGATGCTCGTCTCGCCGCGGTGCGCCAGGAGGTGCACCAACTCGGTGCCGATGTCGAGCGACGCCATCAGGACGTGCTGCGGCAGATGCAGGACATCGAGCGGAGATTGGAGCGTCGCGCTGTCGAGACCAGTGGTCCGGTCGCCGGTGCGGACACGCTGGCCACCCGCATGGAGCAGGCGACGCAGGTCTTGCTGGAACGCATCGAGGCGATGCACCAACGCGACACCATGGCCACGAATGAACGGTTCGCAGTCCTCGACGAAGCGGTCGAGAAGCTCGGCGGCCGTGCCGTGTCAGCTCCGGTCGCCTCGCCCGCCATGATGCCCCGGCTGGATGTGATGAACGCTCCGTTCCGTTTGACGCCAATCACCACCGAGCAGACCGTGCTGGACACTCCGCCGTCAGTGCAGTCCACTGCCGTGGCAGCTGTGGTGCCCGACGATGAGATCGATCTCGATCAACTCGCCGACCTGCTCACCGAGCGACTCGGGCAAATGAGCCTGCCGCCGCGCCCGCTGTAGTCACCGACACGGACGCCCGGTAGGAGTGTGCCTGTACCTATTCGAGCGACGTGTGGGCGATGAAGCGAGCAGCCACCGCGGCGTCACCGACAACGTCCACCGTCGTCAGATCGCGACGGCGCCACAACGCCAACAGGATGTCGCCGGCCGCGCCGCGTATCGCAGCGTCGCCCTTCGCATGTGCGCGCTCGACCACGAACCCGCCGTCGGGCTTGGGCTGCAGCGTCCACTCCCCTGCGACATCGGTGCAATGCAGGTGGACCGAACCAGCCACGGGCGGCGCATCGGGCGCCCCGTCGCCGAGCATGTGGGTGAGGAACTCGTCGATGCCGTCGCTGGCCAACACTGCGTCGATCGACAGCTGGCGACCGGCCGCTCGTTGCGCGTCCCAATTGTGCACCGCGGTCTCTTGCGCCATACGGCGGATGACGAAGCCGGCGCTGTGGTCGTTCGACCAGGTCCAGTTGGGCTGCAACGGATCCGCTGCCGAGAGCACCGCCAGCGTGTCGGCCAGCGCAGCCCGGTAGAACGCCGCCAGCTGGGCGGTGGTGGGCCGCTCGGGCTGCAGGTAGCCCTCCCAGGTGTCGCGCTGGTCGCCGACGATGGTGCGCCAGAAGTGCAGCACTTCGGCAAGGTGCCACTGCAGATCGGCCACCGACCAGCCGGGGCACGCGACGACTGGTTCAGAGAACCCCGCGGCCTCGCAGGCATCGGCAAATGCCTCGCCGTCGCGGGCGAGCGCGGCCAGAGAGTCAGCTGGTTCCATCCGATGATGCTGCCACAAGTGCGACTACCGTCATCGGCCATGTCCGTTCCTGCCCTCAGTCCGCATGCGGCAATCGCCGAACGCATCATCGGCAACGTCGTCCAAGCAGCCAACCCAGCCGTCTCAGCCGATGGACGTCAAGTCGCCTTCGTCGTCACCCGCGTCGACATGGCGAAGAACAAGTACTTCTCGCAGGTGTGGTTGACAGCCACCGACGGCAGCTCCCCACCCCGGGCGATCACCGGCGGCGACCACGACGGCAATCCCACCTGGAGCCCCGACGGGTCCGTGCTCGCGTTCACCTCCCGGCGCAGCCTCAAGAAGGGCGAAAGCACGTTGCACGCGCTGCCGATCAATTCCCCGGGTGAAACCCGAACACTGGCGACGATGCGCGATGGCCTCGGCGACGTGGCCTACAGCCCCGACGGCAAGTGGATCGCGTTCACCAGCCGCACCCCGCACGAGCGCTACGAAGCCCCGGGTGCGAGCGAGGGCGATCAGAGCTGGCAGGCGCCGCGCAAGATCGAACGCTTCTTCACGAAGCTGAACGGCGAGAACTGGGTGTACGACCGCCCCTCGCACTTGTACGTAGTGGCTGCCGACGGCAACGGGACGCCGCGCAACCTCACACCCGGCGAGTTCCAGCACAGTGGCGTGTCGTGGTTGGCCGATTCGAGTGCAGTGGTCACCTCGGCAATGCGGCACGACACCTGGGACCTCGACTTCGCGACCGACCTCTACGTCGTTCCGCTGCAGGGCGAGATCGCTCCGCTCACAACACACACCGGCAACTACGTCCGGCCGTCGGCCGCCCCCGATGGCGATTCGGTCGCGTTCCTCGGCTTCGACGATTCCAGCACCTACCCGCAGAACGTACGGATGGGACTCGTCTCCACCGCAGGTGGCGAACATCGCTGGATCAGCGGCGCGCTCGACCGCACCTTCGAGGCCACCGCCGGCACGCACGCGCCACAGTGGCTCGATGCGCACACGCTGCTGGGGAGCGCCGAAGACCGCGGCCAGACCCACTTGTGGCGTGTCTTCACCGATGGGTCGGCGCCGCAGGCCCTCACCTCCGGGGCTGTCACGGTGAAGGCCTTCGACAGCGTGGGTGGCACCATCGCCTTCTGCGCCGGGGCCGTCGACCAACTGACCGACGTGTTCGTCGTCACCGATGGCGAACCGCGCCGGCTCACCTCCTTCGCCGATGCGTATCGGGCCGCGATCGTCCCGCTGGGCTGGGAACGGTTCGCAGTGCCATGCACCGATGGCAGCGACGAGATCGATGCCTGGATCATGAGGCCAGCCGACTTCGACGCAGACAAGCAGTATCCGGTGGTGCTCAACGTGCACGGCGGTCCGCACACCCAATACGGCGAGACGTTCTTCGACGAGGCGCAGTTCCAGGTTGCGGCAGGGTTCGTCGTACTGATGAGCAACCCGCGCGGCGGGTCGGGCCGCGAGCAGTCCTGGGGGCAGGCGATCATGGGGCCGCAACACCCGGTTGCGCCCGGCAGTGGTTGGGGCGGGGTCGATGTCGACGACGTGATGGCAGTGCTGGACGCCACCCTCGCCCGGTACCCGTTCTGCGACCCGAACCGCGTAGGCATGCAGGGCGGCAGCTACGGCGGCTACATGGCCACGATGCTCGCCGGTCGCTTCAGTAACCGGTTCCAGGCCATCTGCACCGAACGGGCCGTCAACAACGTGCTCACCGAGGAGGTGAACAGCGACATCGCCACGATCTTCCGCGTGGAGCACGGCCCCACACACGTCGATGCGCCCGAGGAGTACGAACGGCTCTCCCCCATTCGACACGTACGCGACATCACCTGCCCGATCCTCATCGTGCACAGCGAAGACGACCTTCGCTGCCCGATCAACCAGGCCGAGGAACTCTTCGTCGCCCTGCGGCTGCTGGGCAAGGACGTCACCTTCTACCGCTTCCCGGGCGAGAGCCACGAGTTGTCGCGCAGTGGTTCACCGGTCCACCGTCGCCAGCGTGCCGAGATCATCCTCGACTTCTTCGCGAAGCACCTGTAAGGGGCGCGTCAGCTTCCGCCAGCCAGCTGTCGATCAGCTTGCGAGCAATCGAAATCCTCGGCGGGATGTCCGGCAGAGAATCGCGGCTGTACCACTGTGCATCGACGATCTCGCTGGGGTCGCACACGATGTCGCCACGTTCCCATTCGGCACGGAAGCCGATCATCAGGCTGTGCGGGAACGGCCACGGTTGGCTGCCCCGGTAGGTGACGGCGCCCACCACCACGCCGACTTCCTCCTCCACCTCCCGCACGACTGCCTCCTCCAACGATTCGCCGGGCTCCACGAAACCGGCGAGGCACGAGTACATGGGGACGCGGAACTGCACGCCGCGCGCCAACAGCACCTGCTGGTCGGGCCCGGCATCGCCGCGAGTCACGAGCGTGATCATCGCCGGCGCCAACCGCGGGTAGGCGAGCAACCCGCACGACGGACACTTCATCGATCGGTCGTTGGTCGACTGTTCCGTGGGCGTCGCACAGCGACCGCAGAACCGGTGCGTGCGAGCCCACTCGGCCAGCTGCACTGCGCGGCCGGCGACTGCCCACTCGGTCTCGGTCGTGCGCCCGTAGAACGAGTACAGGTCGACGGCAGCCCCATCCGAAGGGTCTTCGCCGTGGGGCACATCGACCGCCCAAC
>JANONE010000037.1:0-5495 GCA_031420675.1 Ilumatobacteraceae bacterium
GGCGGCGATGAAGCCCACTGCGTTCCTGGTGAACACGGCCCGCGGCCCCATCGTGGACGAGGTAGCACTCGCCGCTGCGCTGCATGGTGGCCAGATCGCCGGTGCCGGCCTCGACGTGTTCGAGCACGAGCCGGCGGTGCACCCCGCGCTGCTCGCGTGCGACAACGCCGTGCTTGTCCCGCACCTCGGCTCGGCCACGGTCGAGACCCGCGCGGCGATGGCCCGCCTGGCCGCGCACAACGCGATCAACGTGCTCAGTGGGGTGCAGCCGCCGACGCCGATTCCGGTGCCGGCCGGCTGAGCGTCGCTTCCCGTCGGCGGTTGCGCCACGGCGCCACCCACGAGCCGGCCAGCGCAAGCGCGACCAGCGCCACCCAGGGCAGGTTTCCGGAGCGCGAGTACCACGTGCGGATCCCTCCGTGCAGTTCGATGGTGCGGGTGATCACCTTCTGTTCGCTGACTGCTGTTCGCTGGTGGACATCGCCCTCGGGCGAGATGAAGACGCTGAACCCGGTGGGCGAGGCCTGCACCACCCAACGGTTCTGTTCGATGGCGCGCAGGCGGGACGACGCGATCTGCTGGCTCTGCAGCACCGTCCAGGTGTAGCTGCTGCCATTGGTGGGGTTGATGACGATGTCGCCGCCGGCCTCGACGCCTTCGTTGACGCGCCCGCCGAAGAACACCTCCCACGAGATGACGGTCGCCAGGCGAGTGCCGTCGGGCAGTTCCAGCACAGCCGGCCCGGTGCCGGCCACCGCGTCGCGCGGCACCAGATCGGTCGGTGCGCCGAGCGCGTGCAGCAGTCCGCGCATCGGCATGTACTCGCCGAACGGCACGCGCCGCACCTTCTCGTAGCGGCTGACCACGTCGCCCTCCGGAGTGACCACCACTTCTGCGTTGACGAAGTGCGCGCCGTCTGGAGTGTCCTCGGTGATGCCGACGGCGAACTGGGCACCGATGCGCTTGGCCTCGGCTGCAACCAGCGCGAGTTCGCGGCTGCCCTCGAACTGCGCGACGTCGATGACGTTCTCCGGCCAGACCACCAGATCCACCGACCCCGGTTCGATGGATCTGGTGGCAGCGAGGTGCCGCTGCAACACATCCTCGGCGGAGGTGTCGACGGCGTGGGTGCCCTGTGGGCCGCCACCCTGCACCGCCGCGACACGGATCGAACCCAACTTGTAGTCGCCGTTCTCACCGTTGGCGAAGGGTGGCAGGGCCAGCCACACGATCATCGCGGCCAGGAAGGCGAGCACGCCGTGCCATTCACCGTGGGCGGTGATGCCTCGCTTGCGCGCCAGCGCCGGCACGACCGGCGAGGGACCGGCGAGGGCGAAGCCCACCTGGAACACGAACCAGGTGAGCAGGATCGCGCCACCCACGCGCACCACGTCGGCGAACGGACCCGCGGCTTGACCGATGGGCAGGCTGGCCAGCGGCACGCCACCGAAGGGGATGGCGAACCGCAAGGCTTCGGCGAGGGTATGCGCGGCCGGCCGGCCGATGACCCGCCACGGTCCGCGCGGGGCAGCCCAGGCTGCGACGGCGTGGAAGCCGGCGAACATCGAGGCTGCGACGAGGTAGCCGGGGGCGGTGAGGAACCACATCCAGCACAGGCCGGGGAACAGCCAGGCGGCGCCGAACAGCCAACCTCTGGCGAGTCGCTGGCGGCCCGTGGAAGCCTCCTGCGCCGCGGTTTCGTAGACGGCGATGCCGACGAAGGCCAGCGGCCAGAAACCCCAGGGAGGCAGGGCCAACGCCACCAGCGCGCCCCCCAGGACGGCGAGCATCGCATGGCGTGACGGGGGGTGCAGGCGGCGGGGCATTGCCAGTCGACGCTACCGCCTGGCTGCGTGTGCGGATGTCCGGGGCCGGATCAGCAGAGCACGGCTACCCGTTGAACAGTTCGAGATGGACGACGATCCGCTCTTTGGTGGAACCGACCGGGTGGCACGCGAACAACGTGGCGGTGTAGGCGGCTGTCTGGTCGATGATCCACATGGCGTCGGGGGTGACCACTTCCGTGGACGTGACCTGGTACACGTAGCGCCCCTCGGCGGTGGTGAGGATGACCTCATCGCCGGGCGCCAACTGGTCGATGTGGCGGAACGGCCGGTCGCGGCTGGTGCGGTGACCGCCGATGACCACGTTGCCGAGCTGGCCCGGCATCGCGGTGCCCGGCCAATGGCCGGGGCCGTGGTCGAGCACGGTGAGGCTGACACCCTCGAACAGCGACTTGGAGACGCCCAACGACGGCATCTCGATCGTGCCGATCTCGATGATCGGCTCGTCGGCGCGTTCCTCGGGTGCGGCCAGGGGCTGTGGTAGGGCCTGTGGTAGGACCTCGGTGGTGGTGGTGGTGACCGCGATCGTGGTGCTGGTGGTCGTGGGCGTCTGGGTGGTGGTGGCGGGCAACGACGAGGTCGTCGTGGAAGCCCGGCTGGTCGTGGGCGCAGACGTGGACACCGTGTCGGCCGTCTGACCGCTGTTGTCGCCGCAACCGGCCAAGAGCACGGTGATGAGCGAGAACGCCATGGTGCGAGTTCTCATGCGTGTCAGTTTGCCATCGTGGCGAGGTGATTGCGAAGAGCGATGGCGGAATTCTGGGCAGAGCGGATGCATGCCGGCACCCCGATGCCGTGGTAACTGGCACCGGCCAGCGCGAGGCCCTGCGGCAGCGCATGCTCTGCTGCGGCGACGCGAACAGCGTGGTGCGGCCGGTACTGGGGGAAGGCACCTCGCCAGCGGCTGACGCGGGCGTGCTGCGGCTGCAACGTCAGGCCGAGATGATGGCCGGCTTCCTCGATGGCGGCGATCAGGAGTTGCTCATCGGTGAGATGCAGCACCGGCAGACCGTCGCGGCCGAGGGAGATGCGCAGCACAACGGTGGATGGCACCGCCCAGTGCGACCACTTCTGTGACCCGAACGAGGCCGCGGTGACCAGGCGTTGCATCGGTTTGGGGACGAGGTAGCCGCTCATGCCGAGCAGCCGATCCGGCCAGTCGGACGCCCGCACCGCGATGGTGACCATCGCGACGTCGGCGGAGGGTATGGCGAAGAGCGACGTGGCGACGTCGGGTGCGACGGCGCCGAGCAGCGTCGCCGCGGCTGCGGCGGGACAGGCCAACACGACACCGTCGAAGTACTGGCCATCGACGCGCCAGCCGCGACCGTCGCGTTCGAGTGCTTGCACCCGCGAACCGGTGAGGAGTTCGCCGCCGGCAGCCGCAACTGCGGCGGCCGTGCCGGTGCTGAGCGCGTCCATGCCATCGCGTGGCGCGTAGAACACGGGCCCGGCGTTAGCCGATGGCTTGGGCATCTTGCGGCCGGTGATGAGGATGCTGCGACCCTTGCCGGCGAGGTCGGCGATCTGGGGCACGGCGGCCAGGCTGAAGTGGTCGGTGTCGGCGGCGTAGATGCTGCCCACCAACGGGTCGACCAGGCGCAGGTGGATCTCCTTGCCGAAGCGGGCACGCACGTATCCACCCAGTGAGTCGGGCTCCCGCGACGTCCGGCGCCGGAACGGTTCGGTCGCCGCCCGCAGCTTGCCCGGCCACGACAGCAGCCTGGAGTGGGCGAGCGCCATCACGTCGGTGGGCAGGCCTAACAGCAGGCCGTCCGGAATGGGGTGCAACGCCTGCCACCAGACCGCAGCCTTGCCTGCCTCCGGCGCAACGAGTTGTTCGCCGAGCCCGACCTGCTTGGCGAGCGCTGTGCCCCACGGCAGCCGGGCGAGGAACGCATCGGGCCCTTCGTCGATGGCCGGATGACCGGCGAACGGCGAGGTGAGCAGCTTGCCGCCGAGGCGATCGTCGCTCTCGAACAGGATGACGAACGGGGTGTCGTCGCCGGCCACGTGCTCGCCGGCGAGCAGGGCGTGCGCGGCAGCGAGGCCGGCGATGCCGCCACCGATGACGGCTACACGTCGTTGCGCCGAACCCATGGCTCACCGGCCTCGATCACTCGTTGGGCGAGCGCGGCCATCACCTTCGGGTCGTCGTTCACACAAGCGGTGCGCGCGAATGCAAGGCCGTGTTCGCCGGCGCGGCGAGCGGCCTCGATGTCGAGGTCGTACAGCACCTCCAAGTGGTCGGCCACGAACCCGACTGCGCTGACCAGCACGCCACGTTCGGCACCCGCGTGGTTCTCGGCCCCGGCCAGCTCGTCGATCACCTGCAGTATGTCGGGGCCCAGCCACGGCTCGGCTTTGCGGCCTGCGCTCTGCCAGGCGATGGCCCAGTCGCTCCACTGACCGAGGCCCGCTGCGGCAGCGACGGCCTCGGCGGTGGCGCGCAGTTCCTGGGGGTAGCGGTCGCCGGCGGCCACGATGCGCTGCGGCAGCGAGTGAGCGGTGAACAGGACCTTGGTGTCGGCCGGCAACGTGGCCAGCTTCGCGCGCAGATCGGTGGCGACGAACTCGATGAACGCCGGTTCGGTGGCCCAGCTCTCGATGCCGACCAGGGTGATGCCGTGCGGCTCGGCGGCAGCGCGTGCCCGGTCGAGGTACTGGCCGATGGAGAAGGCCGAGTAGTGCGGCGCGAGCACGAGGCCGACGATGTGCCCGAAACCCTTGGCGGCGAGTTCGGCGACCGCCGTCTCGACCTTGGGTTCGGCGTGCTTCAGGCCGAGCACGACGTGGAACTGCCCAAAGGCCGCGGCATCGAGTGCGGCCTGCAGGCCGGCGCGCTGGGCCTCGGTGCGGGCGGCGAGCGGGCTGGTGCCGCCGAGCGCGTCGTAGCGGGCGGTGAGGTCGGCGAGTTGCCCAGGCGTAGGGGCGCGGCCGCGTCGGATGTCGGTGTAGTACGCCTCGATCTCCTCGGGGGTGCGAGGAGTGCCGTACGCCATCAAGAGCACGGCGGTCTGCGGCGCCGGTTCGTCGGGCGCCGAGTGGGTGGGCGTAGCGTCGGTCATCGTTGCGTCATCTCGTGCACACGGGCGGTGATGGCCGTGAGCACTTCCGGGTCGGTGTTGGGTTGCACGCCGTGGCCGAGGTTGAAAATGTGGCCCGGGTGAGGGGTGCCGTCGTACAGCTTGTTGTCGGCCAAGACCGCATCGGTGCCGGCCAGCGCCACGTCGGCGCCGGCGAGCACGAGCGCTGGGTCGAGGTTGCCCTGCACCACCAGGTCCGGGCCCATGCGGAAGCGCGCGCCGAGGATGGAGGTGCGCCAGTCGAGGCCGAGCACCTTGGGCCCGGCGGCGAGCATGTGCTCCAGCAGGTGATCGCAGCCGATACCGAAGTGGATGCCGGGTGCGTCGGGGTGGGACGCACGCAACTGCCCGAACACGGTTCGCGAGTGGGGGAGCACGAACCGCTCGTAGTCGGTCGCGCTCAGCGCGCCGGCCCACGAGTCGAACAGCTGGAAGGCGCGGGCGCCGTTCCGCAACTGGCTGCCGATGGATGCCACTGCGTGCTGCACGAGCCGATCCATCAGCGAGTGCCACAGCACGGGATCGGTGTGCATCAGCCGCTTCGTGTGCTCGTAGGTGCGGCTCG
>JANONE010000038.1:0-9207 GCA_031420675.1 Ilumatobacteraceae bacterium
ACCAGCGGTCACCCTCGCGAGACCAGGGTGGTCGTCACACCCGACGGGGCGCTGTTCGTCACACAAAAGCGCATGATGCGGCGCCGTTCCAGTTCGTGGACATTGATCGGAAAGTCACCGGACCCGCCGCGCAAGCTTCAGGTTTACGTGGCACAACATCGGGCCGATGGCAACAACATTGCCTCTCACCTCGCCCTCCGCATTCCCAACAAGAGCCGATGTGTCGCCGTGCTCGACGAGATGCTGGCCAGTATCGAGCTCAGGGATTCGCGACGTGCTCCAGGAAACGCTGCACCGGCGGGCCCACCTGATCGAGATTGATAAGGAAGGCATCGTGGCCGTGGGGTGAATCGACCTCCACGTAGTCCGCTGGGGTACCCCCCGACTCGATGAGGTGACGAATCTGATGCTGCTGGTAGGTGGGGTACAGAATGTCGCTGGAGATGCCCATCACCAGAGTGGGCGCCTTGATGCGGGCCATGGCGGTCGCCAGCCCCGATCGGCCGCGGCCGACGTCGTGCAGATCCATCGCCTTGCCGATGATGAGATAGCTGTTCGCATCAAACCGGCCGATCAGCTTGTCGCCGTGGTACTCGAGGTAGCGCTCGACCTCGAACCGCTGCCACAGATCCAGGCCCTCACCCCACGTTGCCGTGTCGGCCAACTCGCGGCCGAAGCGGTCGGTGAACACATTGTCGCTACGAAACGTCACCTGCGCCACCATGCGTGCGATCGACAAGCCTTCCCACGGGCCATCGCCGTCAGCCGCGTCGTAGTAATCGCCGCCGCGCCACTTCGGGTCGAGGCGCACGGAACGCCGACCGATCGCCCCCCAGGCGATCTGTTGCGCGGTGGCCTGCGCACAGGTGGCGATCGGCACGATCGAGCCCACCCGCTGCGGGAACGTGATCGCCCACTCCAACACCTGCATGCCACCCAACGAGCCACCGATGATGGAATGCCAGCGGGCGACGCCGAGGTGATCCGCCAAGCGGGCCTGGGCCCGGACCATGTCGCGAATCATGACCACCGGAAACCGGCTGCCGTAGGGCAGACCGTCGAGGGGATGTGGCGAGGCGGGGCCGGTAGAGCCTTGGCAGCCGCCCAACACGTTGACGCACACCACGAACCAGCGCTCGGTGTCGATGGCCAGACCGGGGCCGACGATGCCCTCCCACCAACCGGGGGTGGGGTGCCCCACCTCGGCCGGCCCGGTGGCGTGGCTGTCGCCGGTCCAGGCATGGCACAGCAGGATCGCGTTGCCGCCGTCGGCATCGAGGCAGCCCCAAGTCTCGTAGGCCATCGTGACCCCATGCAACGTTATGCCACCGTCGAGGGCGAACGGGCGGTCGGCAGCGAACATGGAGAACCTGCGGGTGCCGAAGGGCTGACCGGGCATCCACGCGCCCGTCGCCGGGTGCGGTCGTGTGGCCATCGTGTTCCCTCCTCGTTCGCAGTGTGCGTTGGTCGCAGTCGGACTGGTTGCGACACGTTGCACGAGCGGGAAGCTTCGTTGCCCGGCGGAACCGGACCACATCCCCGGCGAAGCGGAAAGGCACCGTGGGGCTTCCTCCCCGGTTGCCGGACCACCCGTTGCCGGGCGGTCACTCGTGATGCATGTCGTCGGGCACGTTAGCAACGAATCTCAGCGCAGCAACGGACTTTCACACCTGGAGACGTGCCTCCGTGGCGCCTGCCGGCCGAACGCTGATTGGCCCGA
The DNA here is from genome assembly GCA_031420675.1 of Ilumatobacteraceae bacterium. GTDB lineage: Bacteria > Actinomycetota > Acidimicrobiia > Acidimicrobiales > Ilumatobacteraceae > UBA668. Next base: position 1,721 of record JANONE010000038.1, read on the forward strand.
CAGCCTGACTGACCGAAACGTCAGCCGGCCTGACCCATCAGCGAGTGGACGACGCACGACGGGAGCGGCCAGGCTTTCTCGCATGAGCCTGAGTTTCCTGACCCCCAAGGCCCGTCCGGTGGCTGTCGGCGCCGGCCGTGGGACTGTGGCAACCGAACAGATCTCCGCCGGCGAGGTGATCGCCGCATTCGGTGGGCGCTGCGTGACTCGCGACGAGTTCGATCTCCTGCCGCGCAGCCAGCAGGTGCGCAGCATCCAGATCGAGGAGTACCTCTTCCTCGCCGGTGGGCCCGAGCCCGAGCCGGCCGACTTCATCAACCACTCGTGTGACCCCAATGGCGCGATACGGGGCAGCACGGTGCTGGTGGCCCGGCGTGACATCGAAGCCGGCGAAGCGATCACCTACGACTACGGCACCACCGACGGAAGCAACTACGACGAATTCGAGTGTGCGTGCGGGTCGGCCCTGTGCCGCGGCAAGGTCACCGGGCACGACTGGATGCTGGCCGAACTGCAACTGCGCTACCGAGGGAGCTTCAGCCCCTACCTAGCTGCTCGGATCGCCTCGTTGGCGAACGTCGGTGCCGAGCGCCGCGCCTTCTCGTACTGAACGGCTCCTCGTACTGAACGGCTTCTCGTACTGAACAATCGAAGCTTGTTTGGACGGCGCAGTGCACGCTCGGCGCGCGGGCTATGGTCGGATTCATGCGGTTATTGGTCGTCGGCGCTGGCGGTGTCGGTTCATCGATCGTTTCCATAGCAGCTCGCCGCGAGGTGTTCGAGCACATCGTGGTCGCTGATGTCGACCTAGCTCGTGCCACTCGGGCGGCGGTCAGTGTCGGTTCGCCGCACGTCGTCGGTACACGTGTCGACGCTTCCGACAAGCTGGACCTGGTCGAGTTGGCACGCTCCACTCGCGTCGACGTCATCGTCAACGCGTGCGACCCGCGGTTCAACCCGCCGATCTTCGATGCGGCATTCGAGGCCGGTTGCCACTACCTCGACATGGCGATGCATATGTCGACGCCTCATCCCACCGACCCGTATCACGAGTGCGGTGTGAAGCTGGGCGATGCACAGTTCGCAGTTGCCGACCAATGGGAGGCAAAAGGGCTGCTGGCGTTGGTGGCGATGGGTGTGGAGCCCGGTTTCAGCGACGTGGTCGCCCGCTATGCGTCGGACCACCTGTTCAGTCGTATCGACGAGATCGGCGTGCGCGACGGTGCCGATCTGGTGATCGACGGCTTCGACTTCGCCCCCACGTTCAGCATCTGGACCACGATCGAAGAGTGCCTGAACCCGCCGATCATCTACGAACGCGGTCGCGGCTGGTTCACCACTTCGCCGTTCAGCGAGCCGGAGACCTTCATGTTCCCCGAGGGCATCGGCGCGCTTGGTTGTGTGAACGTGGAACACGAGGAAGTGCTGCTGATGCCGCGCTGGCTCGACGTCGGGCGTGTCACGTTCAAGTACGGATTGGGTGACGAGTTCATCGAAGTGTTACGGACGTTGCACAAGCTGGGCCTCGACAGCACTCGCCCGGTGACGGTGCGCGGGGTCGACGTGTCACCACGCGACGTGGTGGCCGCTACTTTGCCGAACCCGGCGGAACTCGGCGACCGCATGCGCGGCCGCACGTGCGCCGGCTCGCTGGTGACCGGTCTCGGGGTAACCGGCGAGCCGCGCCGCACCTACCTGTACCAGGTGGTCGACAACGAGTGGACGATGCGCGAGTACGGCCACCAGGCCGTCGTGTGGCAGACCGCCGTGCACCCCGTCGTCGCGCTGGAGATGCTGGCCACCGGCGAATGGAAGGGCGAGGGTGTGAAGGGCCCGGAGGCGTTCAACGCCGACCCGTTCCTGGCACTGCTGAACGAGCACGGTGCGCCTTGGGCCATCGAGGAACGACCGATGGACGGACGCCCGGCATGACCCGTTTGAAGAAGGTCGACGTCGAGTTGCTGATGGCCGGCTACGACACCGACCCGGTCGCCGCGCTGACCGCTGCGCTGCGCGTCACACTCGACCGACCCGACGGCGAGTGGACTGCGCTGGTGAAGGCCGCCGGTTTCTCCTGCGCCCGCCGCATCCGCCTCCAGGGCAACGACCCGGTGGCACTCGACGAGCTGGCAGCCGAGCTCAACGAGCTGCGCGTGGTGGCGAGCGACCGCTAGTCCGACGGCTTCAGGCGACGAGTGGTTCAGGCGATGTCGGCGACCACGGGCTGGGCCAGCACCATCCGGCGGTCGAAGCCGGTCTCGGTGGGAAGGAAGCCATTGCGATCTGGCCACAACAACTGCACCGCCTCGAACGGCGCGCCTCGGCGCCACGCGACCGCCGTGGCAAGCAACTCCTGCACGATCTCCGTGGAGATCGGCGCGAACAGGCAGCGCAGATCGTTGTCGAAGAGGCCCGTCAACTCGACGCCGAGGGGGATCTCGGTACCACCGCGCAGCATGTCGGCGACCATGTCGAACAGCCCCCGGGCGGCCGACGGCGTGAGCCCGAACAGCACCACCTCGGGGAAGCCGAACGCCTCCGGGTAGCCGATCGTGTAGACGTAGCCGGCCAGCGGCGGGTCGGTGTCGGTGCGGGCGGCGACGGGTTCCATCGCCCAGCCGTGCGTCTCGACCATCCACTCGATCTTCTCCGCGTGCGGGATGTGGAAGTCGGGCAGCTCCATCTCGCTCACGAGCCTCAGATCAGGCTCTCGGCATCCACATCGAGTGCATGCTGTATGTGCCGAGTGGCCATCGCGGCGAACATCGCTTCACTTCGCTCGCTGCTCCCGACGATCTGCGACGCCACCACGGACATGATGATGCCTGCATAGGCGTCGTGGCAATAGTGCCCCCAGAACTCGGCGCCGTCGACCCCGACGTCGTATTCGCCGAGAGCCGCGCAGTACTCGTCGACCAGGCCGCGTTCGATCTCGCGCCGAATCTGCGGCAGCGGTCCGGCGCCGAGGAAGTAGCTGACATCGCTGCTCGCACCACCGTGGCCGGGCGTCTGCCAGTCGACCGTCGCCACCGGGGAGCCCCCGTTGCCGGTGCCGAACATCAGGTTGTCCAACCGGTAGTCACCATGCGTCACCGTCCATGGCAGCGATGGGCTGTTCACCCACTCGGGAAGGCACGCACCGAAGCGTTCGATGAGCGCAACGCCCTCAGAATCGAGGTACTTCGAATATGTTGCGAGGAACCCAGGCAGGAACATCGTCCACAACATCTGCAGCCGCTCGCCGTCCTCCGGCGCACGACGCGACAAGAACTCGATGTCATCGAGTGCAACATCGCCCCATCGCGGGCCGTGCAACCGGGCCAGCTCCAGGACCGATCGGCGGGCCAGCTCGGCGTTGCAGCCGGTGATCTGGTTGCCCTGCTCGGCGGGCGACAGATCTTCCAGGAGCAACACGAACTCTCCGTCGGATTCGCGCCAGTCGCCGTGAAAGCAGCGGGCGACCCGGATGTCGACGGTGGGCGCGATCTCGGCGTAGAACTTCACCTCCCGCTCGTAGTTGCGCAGGGCGATGCCGGTGGCGCGGCTGGTTGGGTCGGGGGACGGCAGCTTGGCGATGATCGAAGTCGGCAGGGCACAACCAGCTGGCACCGACAGCGAGTACCGCATGTTCATTCCGACCAGGCCGTCACCGATGCGCTGCTCGCCGATGATCGTGACGTCGGCGCCCAGCACGCCGCTGAGCCATTCGGAGGTGATCTCTGCGGGTGACATCGCCGACGACCGTAGTCCTTGCCCGTTACGTCTGGCACGCTAAGCGCTACCGTCGGCGCCGCATGTACAAGTTCCTGTTGAAGCCGAAGTGGATCGGGTTCCACGCCCTCTGCCTCGTCGCAATTGTGGCGATGATGAACCTCGCCTTCTGGCAGCTCCGTCGTCTCGACGAGAAGCGGACCTTCAACGATCGCGTCACCGCCCACACCAACGAGGACATCGCCGCGCTCTCCGACCTGATCGGCGCCGACGACCCCGATGATGTCATCTACCGCAGGGTTGAAGCCACCGGCACGTACCTCGCAACTCCCCAGTTCGAGGTCGTGAACGTCACCCAGGAGGGCACCACCGGTCGAAATGCGGTGAGCGCGCTGCAACTCGATGACGGGTCGCTCGTCATCGTCAACCGAGGTTTCGTGCCCACCGGCTCACCCGTGCCGGCCCCGCCGACTGGCGAGGTGCAGGTGCTGGCCCGGTTGAAGGTCGGCCAGCGCGCTCGCACCGGCCAGCCGGCCGACGATGGCTCGCAGCAACTCACCGAGATCAGGCGGGTCGACCTGAAGGCGTTGGGCCAACAGTTCGCTCAGCCGCTCGCCCCCATGTATCTGGAACTGCTCGAGTCGACGCCCGCCGAGCCGAATTCGGTCAGTGCGGTCGCCTTCCCGGACCTCGGTGAGGGGTCGCACCTCAGCTACGCGGGGCAGTGGTTCATCTTCACCGTGTGCGTCGGCGCCGGCTGGGTGTTGGCCGTACGCAAGAGCACGCACGAACGGACGGGTCTGGCCAAGCCGAAGAAGCGTCGCGGCCCTCCCCCGATCGCCGACGAGTTCCGCTGAACTAGGTGGCGACGAAGCCTTCGAGTTCGGCCATCCTGCGGAACTGCTCGACGACATTGGGGGAAACGTAGGAGGCATCGAATGACCGGTACGCGGTATCGACATTGACCGCAATGCGGCCGAACTCGCTCCAGCCGCGGAACTCCTGACGGACTCCGATCTCGTGGGCGATGTCGCGGGCGGCGCCCCACGCATCGAGACCCGCCCTGTGGCGCTCGCCGGCCGCTTCGTCGACGTACGCCAGGTAGTCGCGAACCGCTGCGATTCCGGCCTTGTCGGTGAGTGGGCCATGACCGGGTACGACAGTGTCGATGTCCATGCCCAACATCAATTCGCAGGCCGCCACCCAGTTCGACAACGGCCCCGCCCACACGATGGGAGTACCGCCGATGAAAAGGATGTCGCCGGTGTAGACGGTCCTCGCGTCGGGTACGAGAACGATGGTGTCGCCGCGGGTGTGCGCCGGGCCGACTTCGATCAACTCCACCACACGCCCACCGACCTCCACCTCCAGTCGGACGTCGAACGTGCGCGTCGGCAGGCGCACCTCGATGCCGTCGAAGTCGAAGGCCCCGAAGAAATGGCGGAACAGGGCGCCGGTACTGCCGGGCGCGCTGTTCAGCGCGTGAAGCATCGCCGGCGACACCTCGCTCATCTCGTTGGCCGTCGCCTCGGAGGCGATGATCTCGGCGCCGTCCACCAATTGGTTCCCGTAGCAGTGGTCGCCGTTGGCGTGTGTGTTGACGAGCGTGGCGATGGGGGTGACCGACGTGATCGCCGACATCGAATCGAGCATCTCCTGCGTGAGCCGAAGGTCGAACAGGGTGTCGACCAGCAGCGAGGAGCCATCGCCCACGACCAGGCCGGCATTGCTCCACCCCCAACTGCCGTCGGGCTGCAGATAGGCGAAGCACGAGTCGCCGAGCTCGTGGAGTCCCTTGTCGTACGCCATGCCCGTTTCCTATCACGCCGTGCCAGCCACGCCGTGCTGGTCGACGTTGGCCCTGGCCATACCCGAAGACCTGGCCGTACAGTGGCCGCATGACTCAGCTCGCAACACGCCGCCTCGGTCGCACCGGCCACCAGTCGTCGCTCGCCATCCTGGGCGCAGCGGCCTATTGGGACAGCACCCCGGAGGCCGCCGAGCAGAGCTTCCGAGCGGCACTCGCTGCCGGGGTCAACCACCTCGACATCGCGCCCTCCTACGGAGACGCCGAACTGGTGCTCGGCCCCTTGGTGCCGGCTGTGCGCGACCGTCTGTTCATCGGCGAGAAGTCGAACCGCACCAGCCCCGATGGCCTCCGGGCCCAGCTGGAGACCTCACTGCAGCGGCTGGGCTGCGACTCGTTCGACCTGTACCAGGCACACGGAGTCACCGACCTGGCCGAGCTCGATCGGCGAAGTCCCGCGATGGAGGCGATCCTGCAGGCACGTGACGAGGGACTCACTCGCTTCGTCGGCATCACCGGCCACGACTTCGGCACCGCCGCCGCGCAGTTGGAGGCCGTGCGCCGCTTCGATCTCGACAGCGTGATGCTGCCCGTCTACCCGGGAGCGTTGGCGAACGCGCAGTACGCCGCCGATCTGGCCGAACTGTTGGAGGAAGCGGCGCGCCGCGACGTCGCCGTGATGGCCATCAAGGCCGGCGCCCACCAGCCATGGGGCGACCGGGAAAAGTCCTCGACCACGTGGTACGAGCCGTTCACCGATGCCGAACATGTAGCCCGCGGAGTGCGCTTCACGCTGGGTACGCCGGGCGTGCACGCGTTCTGCACCACTGGCGATGTGCATGTGCTGCCGCTGCAGTTGGCGGCCGCCGCCGCCTACCAGCCGCTGCTTCCCAGCGAGCGCGACGCACTGCTCACCGAGGCTGCCGGCTGGCCGACAATCTTCCCCTTGGAAGAGCACGCCCGCTGACCCGCGCCCCATCCGACGGCAGCGAGTGCACGCGGGTTGGACGTCAACTCTGGTCGGCGGCGTCGAACATCGCAGCGACCCGTTCGGCGATCATGACGGTGGGCAGATGTGTGTTGGCTCGCGGCACCGTCGGCATCACCGAGGCATCGCAGACCAGCAAGCCCGCATGACCGATCACTCGACAACTGCTGTCGACCACGGCCAGCGGATCATCGGCCGCGCCCATTCGACAGGTGCCGACCGCGTGCACGTAGCCGCCCACCGACACCCTGAGCGAGGCGTCGGACGTGTCGTACGGCTCAGGGGTCGCGATCGCCGACATCGCCATGCTGAGCGCGACCCGCTCCGCGAGAGCGGCCGCAGCTCGCAGCGCGCGACGAAGTCGCGCTCGTCGGTGAGCATCTCGAAGTCGACGATCGGATCGAGCGTCGGGTCGGGCGATGCCAGCGTCACCGAGCCGCGTGAGTGCACCCGCATGACCGCACCCAGCAACAGGCCCAACGACGGTGACAACGGGTCCACCACGTCCATCGCCACTAGCTGCAGATCGTGATGCTCGCGGTACGTGGCGCGCAGCATGGCCGTGACGGCGAGCCGCCCCAAGGGATCGGCGGTGGGCACGCGCAGGTGCATTGCGAGCGGGAAGGAGGGGTGATCCTGCAGGCCTTGACCGACCCCGACCAGATCGATGCCACTCCGCAACACGAGGGCCGGCGAGTGGATCGCCCCGCAGCACAGAATGACTGTCGCGGCCTCGATCTCGGTGCCATCGGCGAGTCGCACACCGACGGCCCGGTGGCCTTCCAGGAGCACGCGATCCACCAGCGAATCACCTCGCACCGTCAGATTCGGGCGACCGCGAGCAGGCTCGAGATACACGTCGTTCACCGATGCCCTTCGCCCGTCGGCGGTCAGCGTCAGCATTGCCGGCTCGGCCGATGACTCGGCCACGAGCAGCGCCCGCGCCACCGGCCCGGACTCCATCGACGTGGCGGCACGCAG
>JANONE010000039.1:0-2495 GCA_031420675.1 Ilumatobacteraceae bacterium
GAGCCGGCAGGTCGAACGGGCGCTTCTCGACGTGAACGACGACGAACGCGTTCAGGTCGGGCTTCAAGTCGCACGCGCGCTGCTCGATCGTCTGGGCGACCTTGTAGAGGTCGACCGGCGGGCGATGCTCTCGGACCCGGCGTCGGTCCTTCACGCCGTTCTTCGGCGCAACCCCGATGGGTCTCCAGCGCCGATCGCCGGGCCGCTCATCCCGCTGCTCGACACGACGCTGCTCACCAACGCGCCCGGCGAGCCGACGCTGTGGAGCCAACTCCGCTCGGAGATCGAGTCGGCCGACTCGATCGACGTCGTGATGGCCTTCATCCGACGCAGCGGGATCGGGCCGCTGCTCGACTCGCTCCGTCGTCATTGCGAAGCTGGCAAGGAGCTGCGCGTGCTCACGACTACATATACCGACTCGACCGAGCGTCGAGCACTCGACCAACTCGTCGACCTCGGTGCTGAGGTCCGCATCTCGTACGACCTCGGCACGACCCGCCTCCACGCGAAGGCGTGGGTGTTCCATCGGCACTCGGGGTTCTCGACCGCGTACGTCGGCTCGTCGAACCTCACGCACTCGGCCCAGGTGACCGGGCTGGAGTGGAACGTCCGCGCGTCCTCTGCCCGGAACCCCGACGTGATCTCCAAGTTCGGCGCGGTGTTCGACAGCTACTGGGCGGCGGATGACTTCGTTCCGTACGACCCCGCTCAGTTCGATGACGAGCGGGAACGGGCCGGGCGCGTCGACAGCGGACCACGCGTCATCCTGAGCCCGATCGAGCTGCGGCCGTTTCCGTTCCAGGAGCGTCTGCTCGAACTCGTCGAACTCTCGCGACAGAGGGGCCACCACCGGAACCTGCTCGTCGCCGCTACCGGCACGGGCAAGACCGTCATCGCAGCGCTCGACTACGGGGCACTCCGCAGCCAGCTTGGCCGCGCACGATTGCTGGTCATCGCTCACCGCGAGGAGATCCTCGACCAGAGCCTCGCCACGTTCCGCTACGCACTGCGAGACGCATCGTTCGGCGAGAAGTGGGTCGGTGGCGCGCGACCAACACGGTTCGACCATGTCTTCGCGTCAATCCAGAGCCTCCATGCCGGCGATCTGGACGCGTTGCCGCCAGATCACTTCGACGTAGTAATTGTCGACGAGTTCCATCACGCCGCCGCTGCCTCGTACAGGCGAGTCCTCGATCATCTCGCGCCGGTCGAACTGCTCGGCCTGACCGCCACACCGGAGCGAAGCGACGGCCTGCCGATCCTGCAATGGTTCGACGATCGCATCGCCGCCGAGCTTCGGCTCTGGGAGGCCATCGACCAACAGCACCTCTCGCCCTTCCTCTACTTCGGAATTCACGACGGTCTCGACCTGCGCGAGATCCCGTGGCGCCGGGGACGCGGTTACGACGTCGACGCGCTCAGCAACGCCTACACCAGTTCCGACGCGTGGGCACGCCTGGTCGTCCAGCAGGTTGCGGAACATGCCGAGCCCTCGACGATGCGCGCCCTCGGCTTCTGCGTGAGCGTCGAGCACGCCCGCTTCATGGCACATCACTTCAATCACCATGGCATTTCGGCCACCGCCGTCTGGGGCGACAGCCCCCGAGCCGAGCGCGAGGCCGCCCTCAGGGACCTGGCGCAAGGACGCATCCGTGTCGTCTTCTCGGTCGATCTGTTCACCGAGGGCATCGATGTTCCGGCGGTCGACACGGTGATCATGCTGCGGCCAACGGAGAGCCCCACTCTGTTCCTGCAGCAGTTGGGTCGCGGCCTCCGCAAGACAACCGGCAAGTCGACGTGTACGGTCTTGGACTTCGTCGGCACGCACCGCAAGGAGTTCCGATTCGACCGCCGCTTTCGGGCGTTACTCGGTGGTTCTCGTCGAGATGTCGAGCGTGCAGTGCAGCTCCAGTTCCCCTTCCTCCCCGCCGGCTGCCACATGCACCTCGACGCGCTGGCGTCCGAGGTCGTGCTGCGGAGCTTGCGCGATGCGATCCCGACCCGGTGGCCGGCGAAGGTTGATGAGCTTCGTTCGCTCCGCCGGGAGCGCCCCGACCTCGGGCTCGGCGAGTTCTTGCACGAGTCGGGGCTTGATCTCGACGACGTCTACGACGGCAGCAAGACCTGGTCGGATCTTCAAGAGGCTGCCGGCGCCCCCGTGCTCCCACGTGGCCCCGACGAGACGGTGATCCGCCGAGCAGTCGGACGGCTCCTCCACATCGACGATCGGGAACGCATCGACACGTACCGTCGACACCTCGCCCTACCCGACCCGCCGGCGACAGCGACTCTCCCGGAGCGAGAGCGCCGACTCCTCCACATGCTGACGGCCGCTGTCACCGATCGCGCGATCAAGGCTGACACCAGCGTCCAAGAGGCGATCGACCTGCTCTGGGCACACCCGCAGGTTCGCGGCGATCTGCTGGAGCTGTTCGGGGTACTCGACGGTCGAATCGACCACCTGCACACCCCGCTCAGCACGCACCCGGAATGCC
>JANONE010000040.1:0-9819 GCA_031420675.1 Ilumatobacteraceae bacterium
GGTTGCAACCGTTCGTGCTGACGCGAGATAGCGACACGAACGAGATCGTCGAGGTCGTCGAAGTAGCGGAACAGCGACCGCGGCGACAGCCCTGCCCGCTCCGCGATCTCATCTGAGGAGGGGTCGAGGTGGCCCTCCCCGTAGAGAGCGAGCATCGCATCCACCACCGCGAGGCGGTTGCGCTCGCGGCGGGCGTGACGACCGTCGTGGACACCGACCTGCTCGGTGGTGCGATCAGTCGCCGTGATCATTCGTCAGCCATCGTGCAGATGTGGCCGATACGTGGGTCGACCCTGCCTTGCAGCAACTCGCGGTAGCTGTGCTCCACCGCAACCGCACCGTGGGAGCGCTCGAAACGCAACCAGCCATCGACCCAGTCGCGAAAGGCGATCCAGGCATCGGTGGTGCGGGCCTCCAGCCCATCGGAGCCCACTCTTTGGTGCGCTTGGCGATCTGTGTCGGCGCGAAAAAGAACTGCGGGGCGGGCCCGGGCAGGTCGCCGGGAACAGGCCGCGGGCCGTCCCAGTGCGTGCCACCGACGATCATGCTGTAGGTCAGCTGATCGGCGTAGTGCTGGTGGACGGCGCGGGTGACGGCGCTGTCGCCGGCGATGTCGACGTAGGCGGCCCCACCCGCGGGCAGTTCGTGCAGTGCGTCGTACGCGACCACCTGCTGGTAGCAGCCCAGATCACGTACGAACTCGGCGTTGCCAGGTGAGGTGAGACCGACGACGCCCACACCGCCACGGCGAGCCAGCAGGTGGGCGGTGCCGATGGCCGTCTTGCTGGAGGCACTGGAGATCACCACCGACCCACCGAGTTGCCCCGCCTCGTCGAGGAAGTCGTCGATCATGAACGACGTGAAGAACAACGGCCACAACACCATGTGGTGCGGTTCTCGATCCGAGTCGTACAACGGGTCTTCGTCGCAGTACACGTAACGGTTGTAGGCGCCGGCCATCGCCGCGCGGTGGGCGGCGGTGTCGGTGAAGCCGCGCGGATCGAACCGACCAGGCGTGACGACCAGCTCGGTGGACATCGGGAGGTAGCCGTAGACACGTCTGCCGAGGGCCAACTCGGCGACAGTGGTTTCGACCACGTCGGCGAAGCCCCACACGGGCACGCGACCCCACGTGATGCCGTCGCCAGGCGCAGCCGGGAAGAAGTCCCAATAATGCATGCCCTCGCCGAACACGGCGTAGCTGATGTTGTTGGACGTGAGCGCGAACGCGTGCACGCTGAGCCGGGCTTCGCCGGGCAGCAGTTCGGCGAAGGGCGCGTCGACGTTGCGGACGCTGCTCAATTGGTGACGATCGACTTCGAGGAACATCTCAGCTCTCCTGCGCGGGCTTGGCGAATGAGATCACTTCGCCGCGGTTGATGCTGACCCAGTCGCGGGCTTCGAGGTACGGCTTGAACGCGGTAAAGATGGCCTGATCGTGCGCAGCCGTCTTCGGTCGCTGCAGCTCGAACAGCGCAGGGAACTCGCGCCATGCAATCACCGCCTGCCACAGGCGCACAGCGGCGGCGCCGGTGGGCGGGTCGAGCAACACCGGGCCGAAGAGCGTCTGCCCGTCGGGGAAGATGAGCGTCGGTACGCCGTAGCCGCCCCGGTCGACGACGCGCTGATGCTCCTCGCGAACCTCGTCGTGCGTGGTCGGGTCGGCGATGGCAGCATCGACCAGCGCAGGGTCAAGACCGATCTCCTCCAGGAGCTGGCGCGCGACCGCGGGGTCGTGCGGTTTGCGGCCCTCCTCGTGCAACGCCTTACCGGCTTGCGCGTACCACGCATCGAGCCACGCCATGTGGGTGCGGCGCAGGAGCGCGCCGATGCGCATGAGGCTCCAGCCGTAGCTCCACTCGCGTTCCCACGGGTGCTTCTTGCCCTCCACCCGGTTGACCTCTTCCAAACTGAAGAAGCGCCAATTGACGGTGAGGCCCAACTGGTCGCGCACCGACCGCATCCACAACGACGTCTGGTACGCGTACGGACACATCACGTCGAAGTGGAAATCGACTGTGTTCACGTCGGGACCGGCGGCACCGGCGTGATCCTGCGACATGGCTGCACCGTAACAGTTGACAGTCACTGTGACAAGTCATATGGTCGCGCAGGTGACGGCAGATGGTGAACGGCAGATGTTGAGCGAACCGGGGTTCCAGGGCCGCATCGGGCGTACCTACAAGGAGTCGGAGCCGTGGTGGCCGGAACCACCGGCCGGCCTCGGCGGCCCCAACGTGGTGATGATCGTCCTCGACGACACCGGTTTCTCGCACTTCAACTGCTACGGCAGCACGTTGCAGACCCCGCACATCGACCGCCTCGCCGCCGGCGGCCTGCGCTACACCGGCTTCCACACCACGGCGCTGTGCTCCCCCACGCGGGCTTGCCTGCTGTCGGGCCGCAACCACCACGCGGTCGGCATGCGTGGCGTCTCGAATTGGAACACCGGCTACCCGCACATGCGCGGCGGCATCACCCCTCGGGCCGCCACCATCGCCGAACTGTTGCGTAGCCACGGATACGCCACGTATGCAGCCGGCAAGTGGCACCTCGCGCCGATGGAGGAAACCTCCGCCGCCGGTCCGCACCACAACTGGCCGTTGCAGAAGGGCTTCGACCGCTTCTACGGGTTCCTGCAGGGTGAGACCGATCAGTTCCACCCCGAGCTCACCCACGACAACCACCACATCGACCCGCCACACCGCCCGTCCACCGATGACAACGTCGGCTACCACGTCAGCGAAGACCTCATCGACCAGAGCACGGGCTGGATCCGCGACCTCGTGTCCGTGCGACCTGATCGGCCGTTCTTCCTGTACCTCGCGTTCGGCGCCATGCACGCGCCCCACCAGGCACCCGACGACTACCTGCAACGCTGGCGTGGCAAGTTCGACGAGGGCTACGACGTGCTGCGCGAGCGCTGGTACCAGCACCAACTGGAGCTGGGCATCGTGCCGCCCGGCACCACCCAGGCACCGCGCAACCCGGGCGTGCCGCCGTGGGATCAACTGACCGAGAAGCAGCAACGGTTCGCCTGCCGCCTGCAAGAGGCGTTCGCCGCCATGCTCGAGCACACCGACGACCAGATCGGTCGCCTCGTCGAGTTCCTCGAGCAGCACGATCAGCTCGACAACACGTTGCTGATGGTGATGAGCGACAACGGCGCCAGCCGCGAAGGCGGGCCGTTCGGGGTGATGGACGAGTTCAGCTTCTTCAATGCAATGTGGGAGGACATCGACGAGATCGTCGATCACCGCCTCGACGACATCGGCACACAGCACTCGCACAGCAACTACCCGTGGGGCTGGGCGCAGGCCGGCAACAGTCCTCTGCGGTGGTACAAGCAGAACACGTACGGCGGCGGCGTACGCGACCCACTGGTGATGCATTGGCCGGCGGGCATCGCCGCACGCGGCGAGATCCGTGGCCAGTTCTGTCATGCCGTCGACATCGCGGCGACGGTGCTCGACATCACGGGTGCACCTTCGCCCGAGCACGTCGGTGGCCACGAGCAGATCCCGATGCACGGCCGGAGCATCGCCCCGACGTTCGACGACGCCTCGGCGCCAGCGCCACGCACGGTGCAGTACTTCGAGCAGATGGGCCATCGTGGGATCTGGTCCGACGGCTGGAAGGCGACCACCTATCACGAGGCGGGCCACCCCTACGACGACGACGAGTGGGAGCTGTTCCACCTCGACCAAGACTTCTCGGAGTGCCACAACCTCGCTGCCGAGCAGCCCGAGAAGCTGCGCGAGATGATCGACCTGTGGTGGAGCCAGGCCGGCGAGATGGGCGTGTTGCCACTCGACGACCGCACCATCGAACTGTTCGGTGGCCCCGCCCGACCCGGCACGCCGCACGCCCGCAGCACGTACGAATACCTGTGGCCGATCTCGCACATCCCCGCGGACCCCTCGCCAAGCCTGGGTGGACGTGAGTGGACGTTCACGGCCGAGATCGCCGTCGGCGCCGAGGTGTTGCAGGGCGTTGTCTATGCGCGCGGAAGCCACAGCCTGGGCCACAGCTTCTTCGTCAAGGACGGCAAGCTGCACTTCGACTACAACGCGCTCGGCAGTCACCAACGAGCCTCTGCTCCCTTGTCGCTGGCACCCGGCGAGCACACGCTCACCGCTACCTTCCGCCGCAACGGCAAGGAGGGCATCATCGGCATCGGCGCCGATGGCAGCGAACTGGCGACGGTGGCGATCCCGCGCATCGTGCGCATGCTCGGCTCCACCGGGCTCGACATCGGCCGCGACGCGTTGTCGCCGGTGGTCGACGACTACCAGGGCCCATTCCCCTTCAGCGGGACGATCCACCGCGCCACGTTCCAGATCCACACCCGCGCCGACCGGGCCGACATCCAGGCCACCGCACTCACCGAACTCGCCAGGGAGTAACCGCCAGGCCGAATGGCAGAGATCGAGCTGGCACGTGGCCTTGTTGGCCTGGATGTGATGACATCGTAGATCAGGCGACGAGCGAGCCGACGGCGCGGTTCAGGCGGGCAGCGCCCTCGCCGAGCAGCGATGCATCCAGCATGCTGAACGAGACCCGCACCGCACCGCGCTCGGGTTCGTCGACGAAGAAGTTGCGACCGTCGGAGACGAGGACACCGTGCTCGCGGGCAGCAGCGACCACCTGCCGAGACGACCGGCCGATGGGCAGCGCCAGCCAGAGGAAGTAACCACCGCCGGGTACGACGAACTCGAACAGCGCCGGATCGAGCGCCGCCGCCAGCGCGGCGCGCCGTTGTGCGTAGCGCTGCTGGCCGGCGGAGGCGATTTCGTCGAATCGACCGGAACGCATCAGTTCGCCGACGACCATCGACGCGAAGTGGTTGACTCCCCCACCAGAGTCGAGTAAGCCGCACCCGCCGATGCGTTCGATCAGCTCGGGGCGGGCGGTCAGGAAACCGACGCGCAGCCCGGGCGACAGCGACTTGGAGAACGACCCGAGACGCAGCACCGTGTCGCGATCGACTGACCACATCGACGGCGGCGCGGACTCGGTCGTGTCCCGGTACACATCGTCGTCGATCACGTGCACTCCGTAGCTGCGAGCGACCTCGAGCAGCTGACGCTGACGCTCCAGCGGTAGGCACCGGCCGGTGGGGTTGGCGAACGTGGGCACGAGGTAGAGAAAGACCGTGCGACCATCAGCGCGTGCCGTTGCGGCCGCACTCGCGAACCCGTCGACCGAGGGTCCGATGTCGTCGCTGCGCACCCCGACGACGCACAGACCGTGGTCGGCGAACATGCGCAGTGCCAGGAAGTACGTCGGTTGCTCGACCAACACCACGTCGCCGGGCACGGCCAGCACGGTGAGGAGCAGATCCAGGCCGCCGGAGCTGCCACCGGTGATGATCACATCAGCGGCGTCGACACCGGCATCGGTGCCGGTGAGGTGTGCAGCGACGGCCTCTCGCGTGCTGGCGGCGCCACAGGGCGCGCCGTAGGTGAGCGCCTGCCACCCGTAGGCCGCGAGCACGGCAGTTGCCGCCTCGGCCACCGCACCCACCGCGAACGAGGACGGGTCGGGGTGACCCCAGGTGAGGTCGATCACACCCGGCGTGTGCTCGTACTGAATGTCGGGCAATGCCGCAGTTGCACGAGTGGCCTCGGCAGCGAGCAACGTTGCGCCGGCTTCGGCGTTGTCCATATGGACCTCCCACGGTCGTCTCATCATTGTGGCTGGTGTAGACACGGGGCATGATCATCGTGACGGGAAGTGTGCTGGCGCGGCCGGAGACCATCGACGAAGCATTGCGAATCAGCCTGCAACACGTGAGCCGGTCGCGGCTGGAGCCGGGTTGCCTGCTGCACTGCGTGCACCGCGACGTGGAGGACGACCATCGGCTGATGTTCATCGAGCACTGGGCCGACCGTCATGCGCTGCTCGCGCACTTCGCAGTGCCCGAATCGCGAGCGTTCGCCAAGGAAGTCGCGGCGTTGGCGACCGCGCCGACCACCATCGAGATCTACGAGGCATCGCCGATCCGGCTGTGAGGTGCACGATTCGGACCTATTCGTTCCTGGAGATGAGCTTGCGGGCATAGTCCACCGCGTGCTGCACGGAGTCGGTGAACGCCTCGCCCTTCCATGCGATGTCGAACGCCGTGCCGTGATCCACCGAGGTGCGCACGATGGGAAGGCCGAGTGTCACGTTCACGCCCGTGTCGAAGGCGAGCAGCTTCATCGGGCCGTGGCCCTGGTCGTGGTACATGCATACGATCGCGTCGTACCGACGGCGATGCACGGCTTGGTAGAAGACCGTGTCGGCAGGATGAGGACCCGTGGCATCGATGCCCTCGGCAACGGCAGCCTCGACCGCAGGGGTGATGTGCTCGATGTCCTCCGTCCCGAACAAGCCGTGCTCGCCGGCATGGGGGTTGAGCCCGCAGACTGCGATGCGCGGGCGATCGAGGAACCTTCCGAGCACGTCGTTCGTGAGGTGGATCACGTCGAGCACTCGCTCTTGTCGCACCCGTTCGATGGCAGTCGCGAGGGAGACGTGCGTGCTCACGTGCGTGACGGCCAGCGGACCGTTGGTGAGCATCATCGTCACCTTCTGCACCCCGCACAAGCCGGCGATGAACTCCGTATGGCCGACGAAGGCGGGGTCGGTGAGCTGGGTGGCCTCCTTGTTCATCGGCATGGTGACGATGCCGGCCACCTTGCCGGCGAGCGCGTCTCGCGTCGCCCGCTCCACGTACGCGCGGGCCGCTGCTCCCGATGCCGCATCGAGCAGCCCTGGCCGATGGTCGGTCGCACTCAGCAGCCCGAGATCGACGATCGAGAGGCGCTGCCAGTCGATGTCGAGGCCGAGCAACTTGGCGCCGTGGCGGAGGATGGCTTCGTCGCCGTACACCGCCACGTCCTCGCCGAGGCCGCCCTCGCTGAAGCGGCGCAACACGATCTCCGGCCCGATGCCTGACGCGTCGCCCATCGTGATCGCCAACGGTGCAGCCATGTCAGACAGTCTCGCCGCGCAGCAACTTGACGAGCGCATCCGGCCCGCCGAAGCCGCCGGCCTTGGTGATGACCAACGGTCCACCGCCCCGGGCATCGCGGCTCCACGGCATACCGGTCGCCGCCGCGCCACCCACGACTCGCGGCGCATCGCCCAGGAACGCAGCCGCAGTGTCGCCACCGAGGATGACGATGGTCATGGGGTGCACCCGCGCCGCCCGAGCCCGCGCATCATCGGCAAGAGCGTGCGCCACGTCGGCGTGCAGCGGACCCTCCGCATCAGGTGCGGACACGATGTCGATGTCGGGCCGGCGGATCTTCAGTCGTGCGATCTGTTCGCGCGACACGGGGTTGGCACTGCCGCAGATGACCAGCATCGGACCCTCGGTCGGCGGCACGGCCGAGAGCTTGGATCGCCCATGGTGTGCAGCGAACGAGGCTCCGAGTGGACCCGCCGGACCGGCGATCATCACGCCCGCGTCAGCGACCGACGACGCGAGCGCGACCATCGACGCAGTGTCGGGTACATCGCAGACTGCAACCTCGCCATCGCCCGCAAGCCATGCCCGCAGACCGTCCTCGTCGGCGATCAGCTGCGCACCCGACAGATGCTCGAGCACGCTGCCGATCGCCTCGCCGTGCACGTGCACCACTCCCCCGACGCAAGTCCGACCCAATTCCGGCCAGCCGGCCAACACGGCCACCCGCCGACCGCTCACCTCGCATCGCGCCAGAAGTTCTGCCGCCCAGTTCCCTCGCAACGTCGAGTCGATCTTGTGGGCTGTCCACGTCGACGGCACCGCGTCGACCAGTGCGGCACGCGTTGCTGCATCGTCCGTCGACAGCCCCCGGGACCCGAGATCGACGACTCCCGATCCGTTCGGCGCAGCCCCCACGGTCACCGTCACAGGACCGACGACAGCGGCGAACAAGGCTGCGACTTCGAACGCACCCGTCCGATCATCGGCAGCGACCAGCCAATCCCTCACCCGCCGGACTGTACTTGCGCACCGGAGGGCGAACGATCAGTTGACCTTGCGGTCGTGGCCTTCCCAGTACGGGGCACGAAGCTCCCGCTTGAGCACCTTCATTGCGCCCGACAGCGGCAACGGCTCCTTGCGGAACTCGACCGACTTGGGCACCTTGTAACCGGCGATCCATTCGCGGGCGTGGGCGATGAGTTCCTCGGCCGACGCGACCTGACCGTCCTTCAGCACCACGATCGCGTGCACGGCCTCGCCCCACTGCGAGCTGGGGATGCCGATGACCGCTACCTGCAGCACTGCCGGGTGCGAGGCGAGCGCATTCTCCACCTCGGTGGAGTACACGTTCTCGCCACCCGTGACGATCATGTCCTTCACGCGATCGACGAGGTAGAGGTAGCCGTCGGCATCGAGGTACCCGGCGTCGCCACTGTGGTACCAGCCGCCACGGAACGCCTCGGCTGTCGCCTCGGGCTGTTTCCAGTACTCGACCATGAAGTTGCCGCTACGAGCGCAGACTTCACCGGTCTCGCCGATCGGCAGGATGCTGCCCTCTTCGTCCTGCACGCTGAGCACGACGCCGGGCATCGGCATGCCGGCCGCCCGCAGGTACTTGCCACCGGCACGATGTTCGTCGGGGCCCAGCAAGGTGAGCACGCTGCTGCTCTCGGTCATGCCGTAGCCCTGCCAGATGTTCATCGCGGGGTACAGCGCGATCAGCTTCTCGAGCAGGGCCTGCGGCATCGGCGAGGCTCCGTACACGAGGTCGTCGAAGCTGGCAAGCCCGGACGACCGGAACTCGGGATGCGACATGGTGAGACCGACCATCGTCGGCACCATCACCGTGACGGTGGGCTGATACTCCTCGACAGCGGCCATCACCGCCTTCGGATCGAACATGGGCACGATCACCGAACGGGCGCCCATCGCCGGGCCACCGAGGATGCTGAACATCGAGGCCGCGTGGAACATCGGCGTCTGCAGCAGGTTGACCGTGCTCTGGCGCATCTTCAGGGTCATCATCACGTGGTAGGCGTTGAGGATCTCGGCCCGCTGATCCAGGAGCACGCCCTTCGGCAAACCCGTGGTGCCGCCCGTGTACATCAGCACGACCGGGTCGGTCTCCTCGCCTTCGTCTGGGATGACGGCCTTCGACGAGGAGATCAGGTCGTCGTAGGAGACCGTGTACGGCACATCGCCCTGGCCTACGAGGACGACGTGCTCGAGGCCGGCCTCCTCCTTCACTTTGTCGATCAGTGCCGCGAAGAAGGCGTCGACGAAGCAGACCTTGGT
Organism: Ilumatobacteraceae bacterium; assembly: GCA_031420675.1. Lineage (GTDB taxonomy): Bacteria > Actinomycetota > Acidimicrobiia > Acidimicrobiales > Ilumatobacteraceae > UBA668. The sequence continues at coordinate 9,254 of JANONE010000040.1, forward strand.
GCCGGAGTCGCGCAACACGTATGCCAGTTCCTTGGGCGCGAGCCGGAGGTTCAGCGGGTTGATGACACCGCCGCCGAGGAACGACGCGTGGTACAGCTCGAGGTACTCGGCGGAGTTCAGCATCAGCACCGCGTAACGATCACCGCGGCCGACACCCAGCGAAGCGAGACCACCGATGAGGTGGCTGACCCGTTCGAGGTGTTGGCCGAACGTGGTGGTGAGCCCGGAGGCGGCGTTGGTGGCGCAAGCTCGGTCGGTGTTGCGTTCCACGGCCGGCAAGAGCATTCGGTGGTAGATGAGCTCTTTCATGGCTTCACCATACGCCTGCAGCGGTCACACCCTTTCTGACTCGCGCACCGCTGGCAGCGGGCCGGATCATTCGACGCATGAGTGCGCCTGCTTCAATGGCTGATCGTGAGTCAGCCCAACGTTTCCCTGCTCCCGTCACGCGCGCGGGTGGTCGTGATCGGCGGCGGCATCATCGGCACGTCGATCGCGTACCACCTCGGCCACCTCGGGTGGACCGACACGGTGCTGCTGGAGCGCGACCAGCTCACGTCCGGCAC
>JANONE010000041.1:0-2371 GCA_031420675.1 Ilumatobacteraceae bacterium
CCACCTTCCTTGATCTTTCCCGTCTCACGGTTGAGCGACACTTGGAGCCACTGCATCAAACCCGGGGCGACTCAGGGCCTCATGAGGAGTAGGGGTTGCTCTTACCGAGCACGAGATAGGTCGTGGCGTGGGCGGGCGGGACGAGGCTGGGTGGCAAGAGTTCAGCGTCGAAGTCGGCGACGGGCAGGTTCAGCGCTGCGGCTGCGTTTGCGGTCCCAGCGACGTCTGCCGGCTTTGTCGGGTCGACGGGCATCACGAAGGAGCTATCGCTCGCAGATGTTCCCGCAATGGCGGGCCCGCCGAGTTCTTGCGCGCACAGATCGGCTGCCCGCTGGCCCGCTCCCGCGTCGATGCACACGACGGCACCGACGGGGATGAGTTCCGGTGAGTAAACGACGGTCGTCGTGACGTCGATCGCCGCCGATGGGACTGTTGTGGCGGGGTCCGATGCGTTGGGCGGCGGCGTTGCCGGTGAGGCTGTTGGTGTTTGCCGCTGCGGGTCATCGCGTCGCTCCAGCGTTACCAGGCCGACGACGAGGATCGTGGCAGCCGCTGCTGTTACGAGGTAGGGCGTCCACCTGCGCGCCTCGGGCGTGGTGAGGGTGGAGATGGGGACAGCGTCGGGGTCGAAGGCATGGGGCGTCGAGGTCGCCGTGTGGGCTGCAAGTCGGTCGAGTCCGTTGCGCAGCATCTTTTCGAACTCGTCGTCGAGGTTTTCCTGGCGGTCACGGGTGTTCATATCAGTTCCTTTCGGAGGGCTCGCAGGGCGCGCGAGAGGCGAGACTTGACGGTTCCGGGGCGGCAGTCGAGTGACTTGGCGATCTCTGCTTCGGTGAGGCCGAGCCAGTAGCGCAGTACGACGACGGCGCGCTGGTCGTACGGAAGGCGACGGAGCGAATCGTCGAGTTCGCGTTCCCTCTCGGTGAGCGAATCGGAATCGGCGCCGTGTCGGGCCATCCGTTGCTGGAGGCGCTGTTGCGATGTGTGCCAGGAGCGGCAGACGTTGACGGTCGTCGTTCGCAGCAACGCGGCCGGGTTGTCGATGGGCCGGTCGGTGTTCTGGGCGTGGCGGTACACACGCACGAAGGAGTCTTGCGCGAGGTCATCGGCGACATCGGGCCGGTTGGTCAGCAGGCGCACGAGACGAGCGGTCTGGGTGAAGTTGTCGCGGTAGAATCGCTCGAACCGCTCTTCGACGTGATCGTGCGGCTCGTCCATGAACCCTCGTCTCGTCTGGATCGGTTCGATCATGCCAGTCACACCAGTAGCGACCTCACCGAAGCCCGAATGGTTCCACGCCGATTCGGAGGGCGGACGGGGTAACTCAGGAGTTCCGGTCCCGACCGAAGTCCGGCCGGCGGCGTTGGTGGTACACGGCCATGACAATGAGGCGACCGTCGGCGACGCGATACCGCACGACGTACGGGAAGCCCGGTGGTGCGACGCGTCGCTCCACGACGTTGCCTTCGTCCTCGCCAATCGCCGCGGCGCCGGCGTTCGGCCACCGGGACGCACGCTCGATGGCGACACCGACCGCGGTCACGAAGCGGCCACCGAGACCCGGGAGCTGTTGCTCGTACCAGTCCCAGGCTTCGACGATGTCGCGCTCGGCGAGCGGATGAAGGACGATCGTGAGAGTCACACGCGTCGGCTAGGAGCGACGGTCGTCGATCCGCGCCAGCACGTGCTCCCACGTGACCGGCTTCGATTCGCCTGACACGAGCTCAACTGCTCGACGGTCCGTCTCCTTCGACCACAGCTGTTCCACTTCGGGTTCCTCGATGTCGTCAGCGTCGAGACTCGCGAGCAACCCGGAGGCGAGCAGCGCTCGATCCTCGACCGGGAGCATCATTGCTTGCTCCAAGAGCGTCTCGGCCGCATTCGTCACGAGGAAAGCGTACCCCTCGTGAAAGCTCGTGAAGCGCCCCGGGATCGGTGACTGCTCCAACACTCGGGCCGATTCGGCCCGCTGGCGAATGGAGAGCCTCCGCCGAGATCGATGCGCTGACTCCCAGGCGTCGACACCACGGCGACGTACGGTTGGTGGTGGACCTCAGCGACCTGCAGCACAAACGCGCGAACTGGGTGAAACAAGATCGCGGCGGGCGGCTCTCAGAGGATGTGGCCCCTTCCCAGGATTCGTGCACGCCTGTCGGTGATTCGCGATCTATCTCGCCAGCCGCAACGCCTACGAAAATTCGATCCTCCCCAACGGCCGACTCACCGGAACCCCCGAACAATCCCTCGACTGCGCCTGCGGCCTCTACCTCAACGATCCCACCGCCTGGACCTGACCAACACCCACGAACTTCCGCGAGACCACTTCTCCCCCACCCGACGCATGCCCACAGCGACATGTCCCACGGCAACA
>JANONE010000042.1:0-4107 GCA_031420675.1 Ilumatobacteraceae bacterium
GGATGTACTGCTCGTTGAAAATGGTGTTGGGCGGGAAGCAGATGATGCTGCCCTCGCCGAACCGACCGAACTTGCGGCCGGCTAGATAGTGCGACCCGATCGAGCCGACGCGGCACACCCATGCCCAGCCCTGCCGGACGCAATGACCGGCCATCTGCGACGCGGCCGCCCGCACTCGATTGCGCATAGGGCGACGCTACCGCCTGACGTGGATAGCATGGTCGGCCATCGGCCCGCCAAGGGGCGGCCATGACGGAACGAGCCGCAAAGGCATGTCGACACAGCCCACCCAGCACGCCCTCAGCACGCTGCGCCATCCGGTCGCCAAGGGCTGGCTGGTGCACTCCTTCACAGCGTTGGGCGCCGTGTGCGGCATGTTCGGCCTGATCGCCGTCGCTGACGGCGACGCCAGGGAAGCAATCCTGTGGCTGGCGGTGGCGTTGGTCCTCGACGGTGTCGATGGGCCGGTCGCCCGCGCCTGGTGCGTCCGCGATCACGTGCCCCGCATCGATGGCTACACGCTCGATCTCATCATCGATTTCGTCACCTGCATCGTGATCCCGGTGTTGTTCATGCACCGTTTCGGGATGCTCCCCGACGGCTGGTCGCTGTACATCGGGGCCTTCGTCCTGTTCATGTCAGCGCTGTGGATGTCGCGCACCGATCAGATGACCGCCGACCATTTCTTTAACGGCTTTCCAAGTGAGTGGAACATGATCGTGCCCACCCTCTACCTGTTGGGCACCCCCAAGTGGGTGACCGCCGTGACGTGCGTGCTGCTCGCGCTCACCCAGCTCAGCAACTGGAAGTTCGTGCACCCGATCCAGGTCCGTCGCTTCCGCCCGATCACGCTGAGCGTCACGATCGTGTGGCTGGCCACGATGCTGTTGATGACCGCCGATCTGCCCGATCAGAACGAGGCGGGCATGTACTTCATCCTTGCGTGCCCGTTGTACATCGTCGGTCTCGGCGTGTGGCGAACGGTGGGCGGGGTCGCCCTCGCCGACGCTGATTTACCCTCCGTGCCATCCACCATGCACTCGTGAACCTTCCTTCGTGAACCCGCGGGGTTGCCTCACCGATGTGCCAGGCGTGCGCGTGGGGCACGCCCAACGAGTGGGCCGAGGTTGGCGCACGGGCACCACCGTCGTGCTGTTGCCCGATGACACGATTGGCGGTGTGGATGTGCGCGGTGGCGGGCCGGGCACCCGCGAAACCGACCTGTTGCACCCCACCGCAACAATGCCCACCGTGCACGCGATCTGCCTCACCGGCGGCAGCGCCTACGGCCTTGCTGCCGCAGGCGGCGTGATGGCACACCTCGAGGCCCGCGGCGTTGGTTTCAGGGTCGGCGCCGGGTCACACGAACTGGTGCCGATCGTGCCGGCCGCGGTGATCTTCGATCTCGGCCGTGGTGGCACCTTCGCCAATCGCCCCGACGAGGCGTTCGGCGCCCGTGCCGCCGCCGCGGCCCGTGCCCGACGCAGCCCGAACAGGGCGGTGGGTGCAGGCACCGGCGCCCGCTCACGAGGGTTGCAGGGTGGTGTCGGCACCGCCAGCACCACATTATGGAACCTTGGCTCACTGAAGAGCAGCTCACTGAAGGCCAGCTCACTGAAGGGCAGCTCGCTGAACGGTGTCGTGGTGGCGGCTCTGGCCGTCGTCAACTCCGCCGGATCGGTCATCGACCCGGCCACCGGGCTGCCGTGGATGCCCGGCGACATGCGGCTGCACAAGCCGTCGGCGATCGATCGTATGGCCCTGCGGGGCCACCTCGAGGCAGCGACCCCGCCGCTGAACACGACGATCGGCGTGGTCGCCACCACTGCGGCGCTGACCAAGGCGGAGTGCCACAAGCTGGCCTCCGTGGCGCACGACGGACTTGCGCGTGCGATTCGGCCGGTGCATTCAATGCTCGACGGCGATTCGATCTTCGGGGTCGCCACCGGCCGCGACGACCTGGGTTCGATGGCCGACGACTCCGCCGATGACGAACCGCCGCAAAGGGCCCGAATCCGCTGGTTGAACGCCGTGCTCGAGGCCGGCGCCGAGTGCTTCGCGGCAGCGTGCACGAACGCGATCACGGACGCGATGAGCAACGGTGGGGCACCGGCGTACCGCGACCTGTGCCCCAGCGCCTTCCCGAACTGCGTGTGACCGACGCAACGCAGCCCGCTTTCGCCAAGACTCGGGCAATTGGCTAGATTGGGTGCTGCGTCGGGGTGATCGGCATCCCGGTCGAAGGAGGCCTCCAGCTTCATGGCCAGCGTGACGCAGGATCGAGGGAAGATCACCGTCCCCGACCTCCCCCGCATGAAGGCGTTGGGCGAGCGGATCACGATGATCACGGCGTACGACGCGACGTTCGCACACCTGGTGGATCTCGCCGGTGTCGATGTGATCCTCGTCGGCGACAGCGTGGGCATGGTGGTCCAGGGCGTTGCCAACACCATTCCTGTCCAACTCGACGAGATGGCCTACCACGTTCGCCTGGTCTCTCGCTCGCAGCCCAGGGCGCTGATCGCGGGCGACCTGCCGTTCGGCAGCTACCAGGTCAGCCCGCAGCAGGCTGTCGAAAGCTCCATCCGCCTGATGAAGGAGGGCGCCGAGTGCGTGAAGCTGGAGGGCGGTGTGGTGATGGCCGACACGATCCAGGCCATCACCAGGGTCGACATCCCGGTGATCGGCCACATCGGTCTCACCCCACAGAGCTACCATCGCATGGGCGGTCACAAGGTCCAGGGCAAGACGAGCGGCTTCGAAGCGGGCGGCCGCGAACGGTTGTTGGAGGACGCTCACGCAGTCGAACAGTCCGGCGCGTTCGCGGTCGTTGTGGAAGGGGTGCCCCGCGACCTCGCCAAGGAGATCACAGCCAAGCTCTCCATCCCCACCATCGGCATCGGAGCCGGCCCTGATTGCGACGGCCAGGTGCTGGTGCTGCACGACGTGCTCGGGCTCAGTGAGCTGACGCTGAAGTTCACCAAGCGCTACGCCGATCTGCGCAACGAGGCCATCCACGCCACAGAGGCCTTCATCAACGAAGTCCGCGACGGCAGTTGGCCCGACGACGAGCACAGCTTCCACTGACGCTCGCCAGCGGCCGGCCTCTGAGATGGAACTGTTCGACACCGCTGCCGGGTTGAGCGCGTGGAGCGACGAGCAACGAGTCGCCGGCCGCACCGTGGCGTTGGTGCCCACGATGGGCGCGCTGCATCACGGCCACACGGCGCTGATCACCGAGGCGCGGCGCCATGCCGACGTGGTAGTGGTCAGCATCTTCGTCAACCCGATGCAGTTCAACCGCATTGACGACCTCGACGCGTACCCTCGGCCGATCGAAGACGACCTTGCGATCTGCCGCGCCAACCGGGTCGAAGCCGTCTATGCGCCGAGAGCCACAGCGATGTACCCACCTGGCTTCGTGACGCAAATCGACCCCGGCGCACTGGCCGACGAGTTGGAGGGCGCACATCGGCCCGGCCACTTCCGTGGCGTGGCCACCGTGGTCGCCAAGCTGTTCGGCGCCGCCCGCCCGCGTGTCGCCGTGTTCGGCCAGAAGGACTTCCAGCAGCTGACCATCATCCGCCGCATGGCGATCGACCTCGACCTGGGCATCTCCATCATCGTGATGCCCACCGTGCGCGAGCCCGACGGGCTGGCGATGTCCAGTCGCAACAGGCGCCTCTCCCCCGCCGAACGCCTCGCTGCGGTGTGCGTTCCGCGATCGTTGCAGGCCGTGGCCGACGCGCTGGCCGGCGGCATCCGTGATGCCGCACCACTCGTCGCGATCGGTCGCAGCGTGGTGCAGGCAGAACCCATGGCCAGGTTCGAGCACCTGGAGATCGTCCACCCCGACACCCTGCAACCGCTCGCCGTCATCGACGATCGTGCGGTGGCAGTCACAGCCGTATGGTTCGGCGAGGTGCGCCTGATCGACAACCGACTGCTGAGTTCCGTCGGGCTCCACCCCATTCGGCCTTCCTAAGCTGAGGGCATGCACGAGCTTTCCAACCTCTCCCTCTGGCACGCGACGATGAGCGCCGACGAGTGGGGAGCGGGCCGTCCGGCCTTGGGCGGTGACCTACAGGTGGATGTCGCCATCGTCGG
>JANONE010000043.1:0-5891 GCA_031420675.1 Ilumatobacteraceae bacterium
GCTGTGATGTGGGGCGGGTGGGTATCGAACCCACGACCGAGGGATTATGAGTCCCGTGCTCTAACCACTGAGCTACCGCCCCGAACAGCACCACCGTAGCGACACGACGGGACCGGAAAAGGCAAACGGCCCGCACGCTGCGGGCCGGTTGCGCTGGCTCCGAGAGCAGGGCTCGAACCTGCGACATGCTGATTAACAGTCAGCCGCTCTGCCAGCTGAGCTATCTCGGAAAGACCCAAGCAGGATAGCAAAAAGAGCCTGCTACTCCTCCTCCAAAAACTCCTTCAGCCGCTGGCTGCGCATCGGGTGACGCAGTTTCGCCAGCGTTTTGGCCTCGATCTGACGGATGCGCTCGCGCGTGACGCCGAACTCGCGGCCGACATCCTCCAGCGTGCGGGCCTGGCCGTCCTCGAGGCCGAACCGCATGCGAACGATCTCCTGTTCGCGCTCGGTCAGCTCGCCGAGCGCTTCCTCCACCGCTTGCGTGAGCATTCTCTTGGTGGCCATGTCGGCCGGGACGTCGGCGGTGAGATCCTCGATGAAATCGGCCAGGTTGCTGTCGTCTTCCTCACCCACCGGAGAGTCGAGCGACAGCGGGTCCTGTGAGATGCGCAGGATCTCGCGGATGCGCTCGGTGCTCAGACCACAACGATCGGCGAGCTCGTCGAGCGTGGGTTCGCGTTCCAGCTCCTGATGCATCTGGCGCTGCATCCGTAACACGCGGTTCATGCTCTCCACCATGTGCACCGGAATTCTGATGGTGCGGGCTTGGTCGGCGATGCTGCGCGTGATGGCCTGGCGGATCCACCAGGTGGCATAGGTGGAGAACTTGAAGCCCTTGGTGTGGTCGAACTTGTCGACCGCACGCATCAGACCCATGTTCCCCTCCTGGATGAGATCGAGGAACTGCATGCCGCGACCGCTGTACCGCTTGGCGATGCTGACCACCAGCCGCAGGTTGGCCTGGATGAGCTCGTTCTTGGCGCGCTGGCCGGCTGTGACCGTGCGCATCAGGCGCCGATGATCGGCGGGATCGATGACCGCACCTTCGTGCTCGGCATCGAGCATGACGGCTGCGCGATTGCCTTCGTCGATGGCCTGCGCCAACCGACGCTCGTCGTCGACGGTGAGCAGATCGACACGACCGATCTCCTTCAGGTACATGCGCACCGTGTCGGCCGTGTTGCCGACATCGCTGCGGTCGGCGTTCATCCGCTCGCTCCGGCGGCGAACGCGGCGAGCCAACAAGCCCTCGGTTTCTTCCACTTCGACCGAACGCGGGCGTTTCCCACCTCCGGCCGGCGAATCATCGTGGAGATCCGCGTGAAGGTCCTCGACACCGTCGTCGATCGCGATCCCTTGACCAGCGAGCAACGCGTGCACCTCGACCAAGACGTCGGGGGTGAGCACCACTTGGCGCAGGACGTGGGCGATGTCGTCGGCATGCAGCACACCCGCCGCAGAGCCGCGCGCGACCATCGCTCGCCATTCCCCTGCTTCGACCCCCTCGTACGGGGGTGAGCCTGTGGATGCATCGGCTGTGGTGTTGCTCACTCGGCCCTTTCACTCGCCCCTTGAAGCCACCCTAGCAATGCCTCTGCCGCCACATCCGCCCTCTCGGGTTCCTCGATGTCGTCGAGCGCGAGGCGGGCGTCGCGCATGACACGCATCTGATCGGAATCGTTGACTGCGACCATCTGCGCCAACCGCCGCCGTGTAGCGGCGGCGATGAGGTTGCGGGCCTCCAACAGCGGATCGGCATCCACGTCGGCGACTGCGGCACGCTCGAGCAACTCGCGCGCCTCAGGATCGGCACGCTCCAGCGCAGGCTCGATCGCGCCACCCGATTCGGCCACGGCCAGGAACGCCCGCCGCGCAACTTCCTCGGCAAACAGTTCCTCCATCAGCCATGGTGCGATGTCGTCCCAACGCTGCAGCAGCATGGCAATGCACACGAACTCGGCGTTCTCGGCCGCACCGACACGGCGCACCGGCGCAATGCGCACGGTGGGCGACCTCACCCGGCGCGCGGCCAAGGCAACGAGGTCGGCCGGCGGGATGCCCACATGGGTGGCTACCTGCCCGGCGTACAGCTTGCGCACTTCCGCGTTGGGATGTTCGTTCACGAGGGTCATGGCCTCGCCGGCAACCTGCGCGCGGTCTTCCGGCGAACGCAGCTTGCGGCTGTTGAGCACACGGTTGACACGGAATCCGAGGAACGGCAGCGCCTGCTCGACGGCGTGACGCAAGCCCTCGGGGTCGCTGACGCTGAGCTCGCCCGGGTCCTTCCCGTCGGGGAAGCGGGCAACGCTGACGCGCACCTGATAGCGCTCTTCCCATTCGTAGAAGCGTTGCGCCGCACCCTGCCCAGCGGCATCGGCGTCGAACGCCAGCACAACCTGAGTGGCGTAGCGCTTCAGCAGGCGCACGTGGTCCTCGGTCAAGGCGGTGCCACAGGTGGCGACCGCCCGCTTGACGCCGGCGCGGTGGAAACCGATCACGTCGGTGTAGCCCTCGCACACGATCACCTGATCGGCCGCCACGATGTCGCCCTTCGCCCAGTTGAGGCCATAGAGCGTCTTCGACTTGGCGTAGATACCTGTCTCCGAGGAGTTCTTGTACTTCGCCGGATCGGTGCTACCGGGCAGGATGCGCCCACCGAAGGCCACAGGGTCGCCGTTCTCGGTGAGGATGGGGAACAGCACGCGAGCGCGGAACGAATCCTGCATGCGGCCGGCCTTGTTGGTGAACCCGAGGCCCGTCTCGCGCAACACCTCGGCCGACACACCCAGATCGCGGCACAGGGCATCCCAGTCGTCGGGAGCCCAGCCGATCTTGAACGTGCGGGCCGTCTCTCCGGCCAAACCACGCTTGCGCAGGTAGTCGCGGGCGCCGCGGGCGTCGGGGCTGTTCAGCAATCGATCGTGGTACCACTCGACCGCCTTGCCCATCGCGTCGACGAGTTGGCGCCGCTTCTGGCGCACGCGGTCGCCCGCCTCGCCGGTGGTGTAGCGAAGCTGGATGCCGGCCTTCGCCGCCAGCGACTCCACAGCAGCCACGAAGTCGACGTGGTCGACCTCCTGCACGAACTTGAACACATCGCCCGCCGCGTCGCAGCCGAAGCACTTGTAGCGGCCGGTCTCGTCGCGCACGTTGAACGACCCCGACCGTTCGGCGTGGAAGGGGCACAGCCCGACCCAGTTACGCCCCACACGACGCAGGGCGACGTACTGCTGCACGATGTCGGAGAGCACCAGCGAGGCCCGCAGCCGCTCCAGATCCTCGTCCACGATCGCCATTCGCTGCACCCTACCGGCGAGTGCGTCCGGCCCGATTCGCCGTCAGCGTTCGTCGGGTGGTGGCATGTCCTCGGGGATCGTGATCGAGTCAACCTCGGCCGTCGCCCGTAGCGAGAAGCCGACCGACGCGGCCAACACCAAGGCGATCACCATCAACGAGAGCCAGGTGGGGATGTGATACCAGCCGTTGATGATCATCTTGATGCCGACGAAGGCGAGGATGATGGCGAGGCCCTGCTGCAGGTAGCTGAACCTGGCATGCATGCCGGCGAGCAAGAAGTACAGCGCCCGTAGGCCCAGGATCGCGAACGCGTTCGACGCGAACACGATGAACTGCTCGTGGCTGACCGCCAATACCGCCGGAACCGAGTCCACTGCGAACAGCACATCGGTCACCTCGATCAGCAACAGTACGGCGAACAACGGGGTAGCCAACCGCTTGCCGTTCACGCGGGTGAACAGCCGCTGCCCGTCGAGGTCGTCGGAGAGTGGCACCACCTTGTGTACCAGCTTCAAGAACTTGCTCTTCGACGGATCGACGTGATCGTTCTTGGAGAAGACCAACTTCGCCGCAGTGAACAACAAGAAGGCACCGAATACGTAGAGCACCCATTCGAACTTCTCGATCAGCACGACACCGGCGAAGATGAAGAGGGCCCGCATCACCAAGGCACCGAAGATGCCCCAGAACAGCACGCGATGCTGGTAGCGCGCCGGCACCTTGAAGTAGCTGAGTATCAGCGCCCAGACGAAGACGTTGTCGACGCTGAGGCTCTTCTCGATCAGGTAGCCGGAGTAGTACTCGCCGGCCGCGCCACCGCCGAAGCCCCACCACACCACCAGCCCGAAGCTCAAACCGATCGAGATCCACACTGTCGACTCGAGCGCCGCCTCGCGGGTCTTTATCTCGTGGCTCTCCCGATGCACCACCAGCAGATCGATCAGCAGCAACAGACCAATGACAGCAAGCAGCGCTATCCACCACGCAGCACCGATGTCCAACTCGACGAACTGGGACGTCGCCTCCCCCGTTCCTGTTCTCAGCATGCGTCAGTCCGTTCGAAGAGACCGAATGCGGGACCTTGCCGTGTCTGCACCTGCACGGTGTGCTCCGTTCATGTCGCCGGCCGAATGGCCGGCAGCGAGTTCGGCCCGAGGGAGGATCGGTTACTTGGTTTCGGCCCGTGAGCCGCCGATGACGGCCTGCGCGGCGGAAAGACGAGCGATCGGCACGCGGAACGGGCTGCAGCTGACGTAGTCGAGGCCGGCCTCGTAGAACAACTGGATGCTCTCCGGGTCGCCACCGTGCTCGCCGCACACGCCGAGCTTGAGGTTCTTCTTCACCGAGCGACCGCGGCTGGCGCCGAGCTTGACCAGCTCGCCGACACCACCCACGTCGATGGTCTCGAACGGGTTGCGCTTCAGCAGCCCCTGCTCGAGGTAGGCCGGCATCATCTTGCTCTCCACGTCGTCGCGGCTGAAACCGAACGTCATCTGGGTGAGGTCGTTGGTGCCGAAGCTGAAGAAGTCGGCTTCCTGCGCGATCTCGTCGGCGCGAATGGCGGCTCGCGGGGTCTCGATCATCGTGCCGATGGTGACGTGCGGCTTGTTCTTCAAGCCCTTCACGGCGATGTCGATCTCGGTCTGCACCCAGCTCCGTGCCAACGCGAGCTCTTCGCGGGTGACGGTGAGCGGGATCATCACCTCCACGATCGGGTTCTTGCCCTTCTTGCGCAGCGATGCCGCAGCGGCCATGAGGGCCCTCACCTGCATCGCGTACAAGCCGGGGCGAACGACCCCCAGGCGAACGCCGCGGGTACCGATCATCGGGTTGTGCTCGGCCCACTCCTCGGCAGCCTTCAGCTCGGCCTTCTCCGTCTTGCTGAGCCCCTTGGTGGCTTCCTTGATGCGCAACTCTTCCACCGACGGCAGGAACTCGTGCAGCGGCGGGTCGAGCAAGCGAACCGTGACGGGCAAGCCGTCCATCGCCAGCAGGATCTCCTCGAAGTCGATCTGCTGCACACGACCCAGTTCGGCGAGTGCCTTGCCCTCCTCGGCCTGGGTGTCGGCGAGGATCATCCGGCGAACCACCGGCAGGCGGTCGGGGGCGAGGAACATGTGCTCGGTGCGGCACAGGCCGATGCCCTCGGCGCCGTGCTCGCGAGCGTTGGTGGCATCTTCGCCGGTGTCGGCGTTGGCACGCACGCCCATCTTGCCCTTGCGGACGACGTCGGCCCACTTGAGGATGGTGTGGAACTCGAGCGGCGGCTCGGCGGCCGCCAGTGTCATCGCGCCGAGCACGACCTCACCGGTGGTGCCATCGATGCTGATGACATCACCTTCCTTCACCACGACGTCGCCGACGTGGAACGCCTTGCCGTGAATCTTCACCGCGTCGGCGCCGACGATTGCCGGCGTACCCCAGCCACGGGCCACCACAGCGGCATGACTGACGAGGCCGCCGCGGGCGGTGAGGATGCCCTGGCTGACCATCATGCCGTGCACGTCCTCGGGGCTGGTCTCGTTGCGAACCAGGATGACCTTCTCGCCACGCTCGTCGGCATCGACGGCATCGTCGGCGGTGAAGTACAC
>JANONE010000044.1:0-1529 GCA_031420675.1 Ilumatobacteraceae bacterium
CGATCTGGTGCTGAACGTCGCCAACGAGCTCGGTGAGAAGAAGCAAGGCGCCATCCTCGCCGCCATCACCGCACTCAAACAGATCTGCAACCACCCGGCCGCCTACAACGACGACGGACTACCACTCGCCGGCCGATCCGGCAAGCTCGCCCGTCTGGAGGAGATCGTCGAGTCGGTGTTCGCCGCCGACGAGCGAGTACTCATCTTCACCCACTTCGCCACGTGGGGCCGTCGCCTCGCCGAGCACCTTTCGCAGGTCACCGGCTCGGCTATCGCGTGCTACGACGGCAGCCTCACCCGGGGCGTGCGCGACAAGCTGGTCGCCGACTTCCAGAGCGGCGAAGGCGCCGGCGCGATGGTGCTGTCGCTGAAGGCGGGCGGCACCGGCTTGAACCTCACCTCGGCCAACCACGTCGTGCTCTACGACCGCTGGTGGAACCCGGCGGTGGAAGATCAGGCGCGCGACCGCGCATGGCGGATCGGCCAGAGCCGCACCGTGATCTCGCACCGCCTGGTGTGCCCCGGCACGGTGGACGAACGGGTGGAGGAAGTGGTCGCCGGCAAGCGACACATCGCTCAGCTCGTCCTGCCGAGGGGCAGCTCGATGGCCGACCTGAGCACCGACCAGCTTCGCCTCGCGTTCGGGCTACGCCCCGACGAGCTGCTCACCGAGGACGACGAATGAACCGGCAACAACCGCAACATCAGCAGGGTCGCAACAGCCAGCGCCGCCGGTCCGGCGCTCGCCAATCCGGCACCCGCCAGCCGCCGAAGGTCGACATCTGGCGCGAGCCCGAGCCGCTCCCCGAGCTGGAACCCATCACCGTGTCCCGCGACGCGACGGCTCTGTTGCGCTCGCTCGGCGAGCCGCCGATGAACGGAGCCATCGAAGCCGGGTACACGTTCGGAGCGGTCATCGAACGTGCAGCAGGAATCGCAACCGCGCTGGCCTTCAGCGCCGGTCTGCTCGCTGACCAAGTCGACTGACGCCGGCAACGGCGCGGTTCGAGTCGTCGCCGCGCCCGGTCGCGCGGAAGGCTGTCGGTCATGAGTGACACCCTCGACGAACTCGACGCTTGGCTCGCTGCCAACTGGGACCCGGACCTGACCGTTGCCGAGTGGTGGCAACGGCTGGGCACTGCAGGGTGGGCGGCGCCGGCGCTGCCCACCAACGCCTACGGCAAGGGCCTGTCCCGCCACGAGGCCATCGCGGTCGGCCACCGCATCGTGCGGTACGGCGCGGTCGCTGCGCCCGGCGGGCTGGGCATGCTGTTGGCCGCACCCACGATCGCAGTGCACGGCACGCAGGAGCAGATCGACGAGTACATACTGCCCATCGTCACGGGGCAGCAGGCTTGGTGCCAGCTGTTCAGCGAGCCCGGCGCAGGCAGCGACCTCGCCGGTCTCGGCTGCAAGGCGGTGAAGGATGGCGAGGAGTGGATCATCAACGGCCAAAAGGTCTGGACCAGCGGCGGCCAGGTCGCCGACATGGGCATGCTCATCGCTCGCACCAATCCGGAGGCACCCAA
>JANONE010000045.1:0-2081 GCA_031420675.1 Ilumatobacteraceae bacterium
ATGCCAGGCCGCCCCACTGGAAGAACTGGGCGAGCGTCTCCACGTCGCTGGTGACGCGAGCGACGAGCGCGCCCTTTCGCTCTTCACTGTGATCGGCGATGCTGAGTCGGTGGATGTGCTCGAACAGCCGCACCCGCAAGCCATAGAGCGCTTCCTCACTACGACGGCCGAGCCGGGCCACCGCGGTGCGCTGCGCCCAGGTCGCGAACACGATGACGACGAACGCGATCACGGCCAGCACGGTCACCGTATCCACTCGCACGCCGGAGGTCGGGAACCCGCGGTCGATCGCCTGCTGCACGAAGATGGGGATGACCACGCGTCCACAGGCGCCCACCATGGCGAGCAGGAGCGTGAGCCCGAAGCCGGTGCGCAACGCGGGCGCCGCACGGACACCGCGGCCGATCGTCTCGACAGCCGTCCAGCGGCTGATCGGCTCACTCATGGCTGCCGGACCTCGTCCAGTTCGGCCAGTTCGGCATCCATCGCCTTGCGGTCGTGCTCGAATGCTTCGATCAGTCCGCGATAGGCGGGCACGTCCTGCATCAACTGGTCGTGGCGACCGTGAGCCACGACCTCACCGTTGTCGACGTAGAGCACATCGTCGGCGAGTGCGATGGTGGACGGCCGGCTGGCGACGGCGACGACCGTCGTGTGGGTGAGGGCGGCCCGCAGGTTGGCGAGCACCTTCGCCTCGGTGGAGGGGTCGAGCGCCGAAGTGGTGTCGTCGAGCAGCAGCACCGCCGGCCGGCGAACCAGTGCGCGAGCAAGTGCGAGCCGCTGCCGCTGCCCGCCCGACAAGCCGACTCCGCGTTCGCCGAGTTCGGTGTCGAGCCCCTGAGGCAGATCGTGCACGAACTGGGCCTCGGCGACGGCGAGTGCCGCGTGGATCGCGTCGGCGGGCACATCGGCACCGAGCGCGACGTTGTCGCGGACGGTGCCGGCGATCAGGAACGGCTCCTGGAACACCAGCCGGGCTCCACCGGCGGGAACCGTGACCGTGCCAGAGTCGGCGGCGATCAGCCCAGCGATGAGGTGCAGAAGAGTGGTCTTGCCCGCTCCGGTTGCGCCCACCACGGCGACGGTGCGGCCGCCTTCGATGACCGCATCGATGCCGCGCAGCACGTCGCGCTCGCCGTCGTGGCTGAAGTGCACGTCGCGCAGCACCACAGCTTTGTCGGCGCCGTACCGCAACGTACGCGCCGGGTCGGCCACCACCGGCTGGTCGAGCAGGTCGCGAATACGCGTCCAGCCGGCCAGTGAGTGCGGTACTTCCGACAAGGTGAACCCGATGAGCCGCAACGGGAACACCAGCAGTGTGAACAGGTAGATGAAGCTGGTCAGTTCGCCGACCGACATCGCGCCCGCACGTACTCGATACGCCCCGCCCACCAGTATCAAGATGTTGACCGCCGTGGGCACTCCGTCGAGCAATGCCTCGAACGTACTGCGCAGGCGAACAGCACCAAGGCGCGCCTCGCGCAGGCGGCGGGCGATGACTGCCAACCGTTCGGTCTCGCGATCCTCGGCGCCGAACGACTTGACCACGGCGACGCCATCGAAGCTCTCGTGCACCGCCGCGCTCAGCTTGCCGAGCTCGTCCTGCGCCGTGTTGTAGAAGCCGTCGACGCGGCGCTGATAGGCGACGTTGAGTGCGATGAGGCCGGGGAACACGGCAACTGCGGCGAGCCCGAGCGGAATGTCGGTGATCAGCAGCCACGCGCTGGAGAGCCCGACCAGCACCACCACGCCGGAAGCGAACGGCAGCGGCCCGAGGACGGCAGTGGCGGCTTCGGCATCGACGCCGGCGCGAGTGATCAGATCGCCGGTGCTCTGCCGGCGATGCCACGGGGCGGGTTGCACTGTGAGCCGGTCGATGACTTCCTTGGTGATCGTTTCCGTCACGCGCCAGGAGGTACGACCTGCCCAGGTGCGCCGCACGACGACCCCTGCCGCCCGCACGAAGCCGATGACGATGAGCGTGCCCAGTACGACGGCGACCTTGCGCGCCGACACGGAGCCTTCGTTGAAGCGGGGCCCGATGACGTCGTCGGTGATCACACGCACGACCACTGCCGACA
>JANONE010000046.1:0-2085 GCA_031420675.1 Ilumatobacteraceae bacterium
GTGCCCGAAGGCTTGAAGAACAAGCGCCTCATCAGCCTCGACATCGGTTCGATGCTGGCGGGAGCGAAGTACCGGGGCGAATTCGAAGAGCGATTGAAGGCGGTGCTGAAGGAGATCACCGACGCTGCCGGCGAGGTGATCCTTTCGTCGACGAGATCCACACCATCGTCGGTGCCGGCGCTGCCGAGGGGGCGATGGACGCGGGCAACATGATCAAGCCGATGCTGGCCCGTGGCGAGTTGCGCATGATCGGCGCCACCACGCTCGACGAATACCGCAAGTACGTCGAGAAGGATCCCGCCCTCGAACGCCGGTTCCAGCAGGTGTACGTGGGCGAGCCGACCGTGGAAGACACCATCGGCATCCTGCGCGGCCTGAAGGAGCGCTACGAGGTCCACCACGGTGTGCGCATCCAAGACAGTGCGCTGGTCAGCGCCGCGGTCCTGTCGAACCGCTACCTCACCAATCGCTTCCTGCCCGACAAGGCCATCGACCTGATGGACGAAGCAGCGTCGAAGTTGCGCATCGAGATCGACTCACTGCCCACCGAGATCGATGTCGTGCAGCGCCGCATCCTGCAGCTGGAGATCGAGGAGGTCGCGCTTGCGAAGGAGACCGACACCGCCTCCAAGGAACGGCTGGATGTCATCGTCGACGAGCTGGCCACGCTCAACGTGCAGGTGCACGAGATGAAGACGCACTGGGAGAACGAGAAGCAGGCGATCGACGCCATTCGTTCACTGAAGGAAGAGCTCGAGCAGCTGCGCACCCAACTCGAGCGCGAATTCGATCTCAACGTCGCCGCCGAGATCCGTTTCGGGCGTATCCCCGAGCTCGCGCGCCGCATCGACGAAGCGACCACCCACCTCGACGAGCTGCAGCTGGGCAACCGCATGCTGAAGGAAGAGGTGGATGCAGAAGACATCGCCGACGTCGTCAGCAAGTGGACGGGCGTGCCCGTCAGCCGGCTGATGGAAGGCGAGATGGCCAAGCTGATCCACCTCGAGGAGCAGCTGCACCAACGGGTGATCGGCCAGGACGACGCGGTCACGGCTGTTGCAAATGCAATCAGGCGCTCACGCGCCGGCCTGTCCGACCCCAATCGACCGATCGGTTCGTTCATGTTCCTCGGGCCCACTGGCGTCGGCAAGACCGAGTTGGCCCGCGCGGTCGCGGAGTACCTGTTCGACGACGAGAAATCGATGGTGCGCATCGACATGGTCGAGTACATGGAGAAGTTCTCGGTGACACGCCTGATCGGCTCGCCACCTGGGTACGTCGGCTACGACGAAGGCGGCCAGCTCACCGAGGCCGTGCGCCGCCGACCGTACAGCGTGATTTTGCTCGATGAGATCGAGAAAGCCCACCCCGACGTGTTCAACGTGCTGCTGCAGGTGCTCGACGACGGCCGGCTCACCGACGGCCAGGGCCGCACGGTCGACTTCACCAACGTCGTGCTGATCATGACCTCCAATCTGCCCGGCGACCCGCTCGGTTTCTTCAAGCCCGAGTTCATCAACCGCGTCGACGACATCATCCGCTTCCGTTCGTTGACGGAGGAAGACCTGCTGCGCATCGTCACCATCCAGGTCGAGCGGCTGCGCACGCGCATGGCTGATCGGCGCATCACGCTCGCGATCAGCGAGGCGGCACTGACGTGGATCGCCCACGAGGGCTACGACCCATCCTTCGGTGCCCGCCCACTGAAACGCGTGATCCAGCGCGAGATCGCCGACCCGGCATCGCTGCTGATCCTCGCCGGCAAGGCCGGCGAAGGCGACACCGTCACCGTCGACGTGGCCGGCGGCAAGCTGACGCTCACCGTCGGCTGAACCGGCAGCGGGTTACACGGCGTCGCCGAGGTGCACCGTGTGACTGGTGGAAGCGGGGAAGAAGATCGACTCGTGCCCGTCGTCCCACTTCACGCGGTAGTGCTGCGTATCACCCTCGCCGATCACTTCCAACACCTGGCCCTTGCGCGGCGGATGACCGATCTGCGTGTTGTCGACCACAATTTCGTCGCCGACCTTGGCGTGGATGTTCATCAACTTCCTCCTCGACATCTGAACAGCTCACCCCTTTGTC
>JANONE010000047.1:0-2836 GCA_031420675.1 Ilumatobacteraceae bacterium
CCGCCGCGGGGAAGATCAAGAAGGACCAGGGCATTCCGCAGATCGTGCTCGAGCCCACCCCCGACATCCTCGCCGGCCTCGGCGCGACCAAGCCAGAGGGGCAGGTACTGGTTGGTTTCGCAGCCGAAACCAGCGATCTGCTGGCCAATGCCGAGGCGAAGTTGCAACGCAAGCACCTCGATCTGATCGTCGCCAACGACGTCAGTGTCCCCGGTGTGGGCTTTGCGCACGACACCAACGAGGTCACGCTGCTTCGTGCCGGCGGCGCTGTCCGTACCGTGGCGCTCACCGACAAAAGATCAATTGCCAAGGCGGTCCTCGATACTGTGGTCGAGATCCGTGGCGGCGCCCACATCCCAAGTACATGAGGAGTCTGACCCCGTGAGCAGCTTTACGTTCACATCCGAGAGTGTCACCGAAGGGCACCCGGACAAGATGGCCGACCAGGTCAGCGATGCGGTGCTCGATGCCATCCTGACCGAAGATCCGAACGGTCGCGTTGCCTGTGAGACGTTGCTCACCACCGGCCTGTGCGTGGTGGCGGGCGAGATCACCACCTCGGCGTACGTCGACATCCCCAAGCTGGCTCGCGAGGTCATCAACGGCATCGGCTACGACAATGCGCTCTACGGTTTCGATGGCAACACGTGCGGCGTCATCGTCAGCATCGACGAGCAGAGCCCCGACATCGCCCAGGGCGTCGACAAGAGCGAGGAAGTCCGTTCCACCGGCCACGCCGAGGATCAACTCGAACTGCAGGGCGCGGGCGACCAGGGCATGATGTTCGGCTACGCCTGCGACGAGACACCCGACCTGATGCCGATGCCGATCTGGCTGGCCCACCGCCTCGCCGAGCGTCTCAGCGAGGTCCGCAAGGCCGGCGCTGTGCCCTACCTGCGCCCCGATGGCAAGACCCAGGTGACGGTGGAGTACGAGAACGGCAAGCCCGTCCGCCTGTCGCACGTGCTGATCAGCACCCAGCACCAAGACGGCGTCGACCGCAACACGGTGATCCTCCCCGATCTCATCGAGCAGGTCATTCGCCCGATCGTGCCGGCGCAGTTCGCCGGCGACGACTACTACGTGCACGTCAACCCGACCGGTAAGTTCGTCATCGGCGGCCCTCACGGCGACACCGGGCTCACCGGCCGCAAGATCATCGTCGACACCTACGGGGGCATGGGCCGCCACGGCGGCGGCGCATTCAGCGGCAAGGATCCCAGCAAGGTCGATCGCTCGGGCGCGTACGCCGCCCGCTGGGTGGCCAAGCACGTGGTCGCCTCCGGCGCTGCCAGCCGGTGCGAAGTGCAGGTGGCGTACGCCATCGGCATGGCGCACCCCTTGAGCATCCTGGTGGAGACGTTCGGTACCGAGAAGGTGGAGAACGCGAAGATTGTGCAGGCCGTGCGCGAGGTGTTCGACCTGCGCCCCGGGGCAATCGTGCGCGACCTCGACCTGAAGCGGCCGATCTACCGCAAGACGGCCGCCTACGGCCACTTCGGTCGCGACCTGCCCGAGTTCACCTGGGAGCACGTCAGCCGCCTCGACGACTTCATGCGCGCCGTCGGCGTGTGAACCACTCGGGCAGCGCGTGAGTTCGGCGGGCATCGTTCCGCCGATTCTCGTGGCTCGGGTCGTCCCCGACGTCACCGGGCTCGACAAACAGTTCGACTACCTCGTCCCCGAGCCGCTGCGCGCGCGGGTCGCAGTCGGTTCGTTGGTGCGCGTGCCGTTGCACGGCAGGCGTGTCGGCGGGTGGGTGGTTGCGCTCGGCGCTCCCGACCCCGCCGTTCCGGTGGAGAGGTTGGTGGAGGTCGCCAAGTGCTCCTCCATCGGGCCGTCGGCGGAGTTGATCGATCTGGCGCGTTGGGCCAGCGTTCGCTGGGGTGCGCAACGGCTGCGGCCGTTGCTGGTTGCTGCTTCGCCACCCACCATGGTGTCCGCGTTGCCGGCGTTGCGGCGTTCGCCGTCGTCGGGTGCGCTGGTGGCGAACGGCGTGCGGCGGATCACCCCGCTCACCGATCCGCTGCCGATGGTCATCGACATCGCTCGCTGCGGGCCGACGCTGGTGATCCATCCCACCCCGACCGCCGCGCGCGCGATCGCCAGCCGGCTGCGCAAGGCTGGGCTTCGAGTCGCGCTGATGCCCGACGAATGGGCGCACGCGGCCGCAGGGGTCGACGTGGTGGTGGGGGGCCGCAGCGCCGTGTGGGCGCCGTGCCCCGGCCTACACAGCGTGGTGGTGCTCGACGAGCACGACGACGCCCTGCAGGAGGAACGCACGCCGACGTGGCATGCGCGCGACGTCGCCATCCACCGGGCGGCGCTCGTCGGTGCTGGCTGTGTGCTGGTCTCGCCGTGCCCCACTGCCACTGCTCTCCGGTGGGCAGGCGACCGGGTGATCGAGCCGAGCACATCGGACAGCGTTGCCGGCTGGCCGTTCGTCGACATCGTCGATCGCACCGACGAGGAACCGTGGAAGCGATCGCTGGTGAGCTCGCAGCTGATCGCACACCTGCGCGAGGCGGGCAGGCGAGTGGTCTGCGTGCTCAACACGGTCGGCCGCGCGCGGCTGTTGGCGTGTCGGGCCTGCCGCTCGCTGCAGCGCTGCGAGCGCTGCGACGCTGCCGTCGCGCAGCGCGACGACGGGCTGCTCGCTTGTGGTCGTTGCGGCACCACCCGCCCGCTGGTCTGCCAGCACTGCGGTTCGAGTGCGATGGCGCTGGTCAAGCCAGGTGTCTCCCGCCTGCGCGAAGAGCTGGAGGCGGCGGCCAACCGTCCAGTGGTGTCGGTGACGGGTGCGACCGACGAGCTCCCTGCAGGCGACGTGTACGTG
>JANONE010000048.1:0-4273 GCA_031420675.1 Ilumatobacteraceae bacterium
TTCACGCCACGGAACGGCACGGCCTTCTGCCCGCCCGGCCCGAGGGGCGTTGCGGCGCCCCCGTTGCGTGTGTCGAGGATGCGAACCGGGTTGACGACCACCAGGCGAGCGCCACGCTCGTCATTGAGGTCGCCAGGCGTATCCGCGGTGTAGGTGCTGGACGAGAACCAGCCCAGCACATCGACGAGGATGTTGGCGGTGCCGTTGTTGGAGCCGTACATCCTGATCGTCAACTTGCCGTCGGTCCCGCCACGAACGATGGCCAGGTTCGGGACACTCTGGCCGGCGCTGAAGTTGAGCAAGGACGACGTGCTCGGCGAGCCCGTCGGGTAGGCGGCGAGCCAGCCTTTACTCCCGGCGTTGTCGATGGTGATGCTGACAGCCACCGCGAGCACATCCGCAGCCGACGCCGGAATGCCGCCGCGGTCGAGGAGCTGAATGTCGAAGGTTGTTTCAATGGGCCCGAGCGGCTTGGCCCCGGCCGGGGCGACATCGTTGATCGGCGACGTGGGCCGCGAGTCGAAGATGCGAGCGGGCGTGAGCGGGTGATACTCGCCACCGGCGCACAAGCAATGATCGGCGGCCGACACCGGAGCGGTGGAAGGCGCCGGAACGAAGGCGACCGCCGCGGCAGCGCACACCATGAGCGCAATTGTTCGGCGGAACGGGATTGAAAGCTTCATGCAACACCAATCTTCTCGACGCCCACGCTCACGACATGCCAGCAAAACGAGGACCGTCACGCCCGCGCACAAGCTACCAGTGCATCCGCGGCGGGAGGCGTCAGGCGACGAACGTGGGAGCCAACTCGCCGGCAGCGATGCGGGCGTCGAGCGCCAGCGCGTCGGCTTCGGCCACCGTCTCCGCCTCGTCGGGCAGCATCACAGGAATGCCCTCGCGCACCAGGTAGCGGCGGCGCAGGCGAGGGTTGTAGAGGCCGCCATCGTCACCGAGGTAGTAGAGCGGACCCTTGTCGACCGGGCAGGCCAGCACGGCCACGAGGCGGGGATCGAGTGCCATGACTACGACCTTTCTAAAGGCTCGTGATCAGCGCGAGCAGTTCGGCGACGTGCTGATCGCAGTCGTCGCGGGCGGGGGCTTCCAGGTTCAGACGCAGGAGCGGCTCGGTGTTGGAGGGGCGCAGGTTGAACCACCACGGACCACAGTCGACCGTCAGGCCATCGAGGTGATCCTGTTCGAAGGCGCTGAACTGGGCTGCAACATGCTGGATGACGGCGGCTGTATCGGCGACCTGCGTGTTGATCTCGCCGCTCGACGAGTAACGCTCGAACGGCTTGCGCACCACCGACAGGTCGGTCTCGGCGCGACTGACTTCGTTGAGCACGAGCACGCTTGCGATCAGCCCACTGTCGGCGCGGAAGTTCTTCAGGAAGTAGTAGTGCGCAGAGTGCTCACCACCGAACACTGCGCCGGTTTCGGCCATGCGCTGCTTGATGAAGCTGTGGCCCACCTTGGTGCGCACCGGCACCCCGCCGTGCTCGCGGATGACCTCCGGCACCGCCCGCGAACAGATGAGGTTGTGGAGGATCGTGGCGCCGGGGTTGGTGCGCAGCACACCGGCCGCGAGCAACGCAGTGGTGGCGCTACCGCTGAGGCCGCGACCCGCTTCGTCGACCACGAACACGCGGTCGGCGTCGCCGTCGAAGGCCAGGCCCACGTCGAACCCACCGGCAACCACGCGGGCCTGGAGGTCGCGCTGGTTGGCGGGCTGCAACGGATCGGCCGGGTGGTTGGGGAAGGTGCCGTCGAGTTCGCCGTACATCACTTCCAGCGTGATCTGCGGCAGGCGCTCGAACACCGCCGGCACCACCAGGCCGCCCATGCCGTTGGCCGTGTCGGCCACGACGCGAAGAGGGCGCAGCGTGGCGACATCGACGAACGAGACGACATGGTCGGCGAACGCTTCGAGGAGGTTGCGACTGGTCTGCGAGCCGGCGGTGGCGGCGGGCAGCGGGCCGTGGCCGCCGAGCACGTCGGCAGCTACCCGCTTGACCTCGTCGAGCCCGGTATCGACACCGACGGGGCGAGCCCCACTGAGACAGAACTTGACGCCGTTGTACTGCGCCGGGTTGTGCGATGCGGTGAAGATCGCGCCCGGCGCATCGAGCGTGCCGGCCGCGTAGTACATCAGGTCGGTGCTTGCCAGGCCGAGATCGACGATGTCGCAGCCGTGCTCCATGACGCCTCGCGAGAACGCCTCCACCAACTCGGGGCCGGAGGGCCGCATGTCGCGTGCCACCAGCACACGCTGCGCGTTGCAGAAACGGGCAAAGCCGACACCCAGCGCGTACGCCACATCGGTGTTGACTTGGTCGGGCACGGTGCCGCGTACGTCGTACGCCTTGACGATGTCGTCGAGCACCCGGGGATCGGTAGGAGACATGCGGCGCTAGACGCTATCGGGCGGGGCTTGTTCGCCGTCGGGCACGAGGTCGAAGATCGGGTCGTCCGACCATCGAACCTGGTCGGGGAGCTCCGCAGTCATGTCCCTCGGTGGTTCTGCGCTCCAGGGCTCGACCGGTGTCCAGTCGTCGGTGGCGGGCGCAATGAGGAACGGGTGCGAGCTGCGGTGCTTGACGTCGCCGCGGACCCGCCAGAAGACCATCAGCGCAATACCGAGCAAGGTCACCAGGTAGAAGAGCTGGTCGCTACGGGATGCCTCGTAGTGCAGTCGAACGTGTGTCGAGGTGGGCACCACGACCATGAAGTTGGGTGCGATTCGATATGGGCCCTCGGCACCGTCGACCTGCCAGTTGGGGAAGTAGCTCATCTTCACCAGCACCGGCACACCGATTTCGGAGACGTCGAAGCTGAGGTCTTGATCGCCCATCTCGTAGTTGCTGACGGTGATCGCTTTCAGCGGCACCTTCACGATCGTGTCGGCTGGGACCACGAAGTCCACCTTGCGGCCCGGCTCCATCGGCGCCGTGCCGACCTGGCGAGCGAGATCGACCTGCACCTCGATGCGCTGCCAGTCGTCGGGACCGTCATCGGCCGGAATCGCCGACCACTCGTCGGAGTTCTGGAACCAGCTGGTACCCAGCTCGAGGTTGCGCTCGCGCTGGTCGCCGCTGCGGGATTTGACGACCACCGGTTGCACCGTCAGCGGGACCACGACGTCGCTGTCCTGCACGCGGTAGATGTTCCATGGGCCGCTCGTGGCCACCCGTTCGAGATCGCCACGGGTGTCGGCCTGCGTCCTGGCGGCCTCGGTGAACACCATCACGTACTTGACGCCCATCTTCTGCATCATCGGCACCCCCACCGCCGCGTTGTTGTCGGTGTAGCGCAGCTCGCGCACGGGGTTGGAGCTCTTCTGGCTCATCGCCGCGACGCTGAGGAAGTGGTACGGCGTGGTGCCCGACGACTCGAAGAACAGGCCCTCTTGGCTGGCGATGCAACCGTCGGTCCAGTGCGGCAGCAACATCAGCGCCATGGTGGTGCCATAGTTGCCGTTGGCGCCGTTGTTCTCCCACATGGCCCGGCCGCAGCCGAGGTTCGGGTCGGGGTTCTCACCGAGCCCGGCCATCGTGTCGACCAGCGCCTTGTACTCGCCGTAGAAGGGCCGGCCCTCGTAGCCCATGAAGTTGTAGCGTGTCCAGCCGTCGCTGTAGGCGTCGAGCTTTTCACCCGTGTTGCCGACGCTGATCACGTCCCACCCGCCGATGCCCCACGAGTAGGTGCTCTTGCCATCCTTCGTCGTGTATTCGGCGCCAGGCACCTCGCGGAAGAAGAACAGCTCGACCACGCTGACGACCACCGCAACCACGATCGCCGTGGCGCCCCCGGCCCAGCACAGCTCGCGCGCGGTCGGTGCGCGCATGCGGACCGTCTTGATCACGAAGTGCACCGTGTCGACGATGCCCACCATCATCAGCATGAACCGCAACAGGTAGAGGAAGGGCAACAGGCGCGGGTTCCACAGCAGGCCGATCACGGGCAGGCTGTCGCGGGTGAGGTACACCATCGCCATCAATGCGAAGCACGTGATGCCGAGCCAGGCACCATTGAGGTTGCGCTTGGCCACGCTGCTGACAAATCCGATCAGCGCGAACACGCTGACAACGATGTCCCAGAACGGGCTGAGGTCGAAGAACATGTCCCAGAAGCTGTCGCCCCCACCGTTGGGCCGGAAGCCGTACTTCATGTCGGTCATGTAGGCGTGGTTGAACAGGAAGGGGAACACCCAGAAGGCGGTGAGCGCGATCGCGGTGATGCCCATGGTGAGGCCGTAGATGAACCGCGACTTGTC
>JANONE010000049.1:0-1828 GCA_031420675.1 Ilumatobacteraceae bacterium
GGGCAGCCGGTGCTGATGGCCCCGTACGTGGATTCTTGGGGCACCGATGACGTCACGATGACCGCTTCCCAGGCAGTTCGCGCCGACGGCGAGGTGGTGGCGGTGGTGGCCGCCGATCTCGACGTTCGTTTCTACGTTGACAAGGTCGAACACATCCTCGCGTCGGCTTTCGCCACCGCACTCCTGGACTCAGAGGACCGAGTCATCGCCTCGAACGCGCCCGATATCGAAAGTGGGACCCGGATGGCCGCGGCCGAACAGCGCGACATCATGATCAGGGTGCCGATCGAGTCACTTGGGTGGTCCGTCGTGGCGCTGGGCGATCGTCCCGGCGCCGCTGACTGACCGGAGCAGACGCTCAGAAACGTTCGTGGGACCAGTCGACCAACGGACCGAAGGACGGCGTGTCACGACGGAGAACAGCATCGGCAGCCAGCCGCCCGACAGCGGGGGACAGCTGGATTCCGGAGCCGCCGGCACCCAACGCACAGACCACGCCCGGCGCCGAACGATGCCATCCCGCGACCGGTCGATGGTCGGGGCTCATCGGATAGATCCCCGTCCAGCTGCGTCCCACCGCCATGTCGTCGATGTCGTGCAGTCGGCCGGAAAGCAGAGTCGTCACGCGTTCGATGACATCGAAGCTGACCGCGCCGAGCGGAACGTCTGGGGACACCGCTTCCTGGATCACTTCATCGGTGTGAAGTCCGGCGATGAGCTGATTGCTCCGCTCGGAACGGAAGTAGACGCCGTCGGTTCCCGACCCGGGGACATAGTCCATCACGAAGGGCATCGAGGGCCGGGGAGATCCGAGCTCGATCGTGACTGCCCCATGCAACTGAGGCAGCAGCGGAACCGGTGCTCCAAGGAGTTCCCCAACCTCCCCTGCCCAAGGTCCGGCGGCGTTGACCACGACCTCCGCCTCGAAAGCACCGGCGGTGGTCTGCAGCCTCCATGTCGATGGTCGCTCCGCAGCCGTGAGGAGTGCCCCGGAGTGGACCCGTCCACCGCCCCGCTTCACGAGCCGCGCCAGCAATTGGCTCACCTCGTAGCCGTCAACGTAGCCATCCCATTCGCCATAGAGTCCGCCGGCCAGGTCGTTAGTCACCAGCTGAGGCCAGCGCAACGACATGTCCTCACGCCCCAGGACGAAAGCGTCCATGATCCCGAGATCAGCCTGCAGTCGCACGCTCTCCTGGAACCGCGCGACATCGTGCTCGGTTCGCCCGAGGCGCAGGTAGCCCCCGTGGACGAAGGTGAGGCCGTGGTCCCGCTCGAGCGCCGTGTACGCCTCCCTGCCGAACGCTCGCACCTCGATGTCGGGCTGGGTCAGGTACTGCGTCTCGACCATGCCCACCGAACGACCAGATGAGCCGCTGCCAGGATGCGACGCCTCGATCACGTCGACCGTGACACCACCTGCACGAACCAATTCCAGTGCCGTGAACAGACCGAGGACTCCGGCCCCCACCACGACGACGCGCTGCTCGATCACGGTATGAAACTCCTGTGTGCGAAAGGACCAACGGGCCCAGACAGTGTAAACATACAGTTCTGTCGTTTTAAGGTCAAACCAGCACGTTGCGGGATCTTTGGCGGGCTCTACGGTGAGCCCGGTGGCTGTTGTTCCCGGACGCGTCGCCGTCGCTCTCCTGCTCGGGCTCGCAGCCTGCTCGGGTTCCGCGGAGCCGGCGCCGGGCGGCGCAACCGTCGGCAGCCCCTCCGGAACCACCCCTGACGATTCTCCAGGCTCCGGGATCTCGGTTGCGCTCCAGCAAGCGGCCCTGGACGACCCGGACGCACTCCGAGCCGAGGCGATTGCGGCCGC
>JANONE010000050.1:0-1992 GCA_031420675.1 Ilumatobacteraceae bacterium
CACAAACCCGCCAGGGAACCACTTCCTCGGAACCGCACACACACTCGCCAACTTCGAGACAGCGTTCTACCGCAGCGACACCGCCGACAACAACAGCTTCGAACAGTGGAACGAGGAAGGCGGGCTAGATGCATCTCAGCGCGCCAACGCGCTCTGGAAGCGCCGCCTCGCCGAATACCAACCACCCGCGCTCGACGAGACCATCGACGAAGAACTGCTGGCATTCATCGAACGCCGCAAGTCGGTCCTCCCCGACGAGTTCGCCTGAACTCGAACGACCGACGCGATTCACGACAACCCCCACGACCCCCCACCACGACACGCAAGTTCAAACGAGAAAGACGACAACGATGTCGACGCAGCGCCACCTCATCGCCGACGCACGGTACGAGGTCATCCCGATGAAGAACCTTGAATCGCAGATCGAGCACATCCCCGCGGGAGCCTCCGTTTCGGTCACCTGCAGCCAGGCGAAGGGCCAACAGCCGACCCTCGACCTCGCGGCCCGTCTCGGCGACCTCGGACACCTCGCCGTGCCGCACCTCTCCGCCCGTCTCACCGAAGATCTCTCTGCCGTCAAGCGCCTCGGCGAGTTCTGCCGCAGCCACGCGATCAAGGAGGTCCTCCTGATCGCCGGGGATGCGCCCGAGCCCGTTGGCGCCTACGACGGCGTCGTGGCTTTCCTGCGCGACTTCCTCGACACCGATCACGGGCTCGCCCGCATCGGCGTCGCCGCCTATCCCGATGGACACTCGCTGATCGACCGCACGATCGTCCACGAAGCGTTGCATGCCAAGCAGGCAATGCTCGAGGCCGCTGGAGTGCCCGGCTTCGCGAGCACACAGATGTGCTTCGACCTGGGCAAGTGGAAGGACTGGGCGGTCGCCGAGCGCGATGCAGGGTTGAAACTTCCTTTGCACATCGGCGTGCCTGGCGTGATTGACCGGACCAAGTTGTTCACGATGGGCATGCGCCTCGGCATCGGCAACAGCATGCGCTTTGTCAAGAAGAACGGTGGCGTACTGGGCCGCCTCTTCAAGCCGGGTGGCTACGACCCCAACAAACTGATCACACCGCTCAGCAAGCAGGCGCAGGAACTCAACATCGAAGCGCTGCACCTGTTCACGTTCAACAACGTGCAGGCCACCGCCGAGTGGCAGCAGCGGATGTTGGCCAAGCTGGTTTGAGCCTCACCCGGCGCCGTCGGTTCGGCGGCGTCGCCGACGCTGACTCATGGCGATGATCGTTGCCGGCACGAAGAACGCTCGCGCCGGCAGCGAGACCTCGCTCCACGGGCGCTTGGCGAGCGGCAACCGCCATGCCAGCATCCGGTACAGGAAGAACAGCGCCACCGCGACGTGCAACCCGACGACCGCCCAAAGGAAGCCTCTTGGACCCAGGACGATCATGCTGCCGGCAGCAACGAAAGGACCGATCACCGCCCCCATGCCGTAGAGCGTCACCAACTGTGAGGCCGCGGCGTTGAGGTGCGCCTGCTCGATCCAATCGTTCGTGTAAGCGGCGGCAATGGAGTACAGCGGAAAGCTGAGACCACCGAGCAGGCAGATCAGCACGAAGGCCATCGTCTTGTTCGGAGAGTCCAGCACCAGCAGTGCGGCCACCACGGCAGCACCGGTGGCAGTGACGAAGCCCACCGCGCGCCGGTCGATGTCGTCGCTGGCGGCGGAGATCGGCCACTGCAGCAGGACACCGCCCAGGCTCGGCAACGCCACGAACAATCCGACCTTGCCTGGGCTGAGACCCACGCGAGTGGCATTGATCGCGGCCATACCGGAGATGGCACCGTGTGCCACACCGACCAACAGGCACGAGAACACGCCTGTAGGCACCACGCGGGCCAGTTCGCGAAGCGAGATGTGCTCCGCCGCCTTCAGGTTCGGCGCAATGGCTTTTTCTGACAGCGCCACCGGAGCCACGGCCAAGGAGGTGATGATCGCAGCAACCGCGAACCCTGTGACCGCGCGAGGGTCG
>JANONE010000051.1:0-7003 GCA_031420675.1 Ilumatobacteraceae bacterium
TCGCCAACCGCTGGCCGCCGAACGCGAACGCGGTGTGGCGCGGTTGTTGCGCGGCATTGCCACCGAAGGCCGCCGGCCACCACGCGCCGAATGCGTGGTGCTGCACGCTGGTCTGCCGATCGGCACGGTCAGCAGTGGCAATTTCTCGCCGGTGCTCGAGCACGGCATTGCGTTGGCGTTCCTGCCGCCGGATCTCGCCGATGGCACCGACGTGACCATCGACGTACGTGGCTCGTCGTTGAGCGGCCGGATCGTGCCGCTGCCCTTCGTCGCCAAGAAGTAGCTGCAGCCAGATCCGCCGTTGCTTCAAGCACGAGCGGCAGCGATGATCGCGGCAACGGAGAGATCGACATCGGCATCGGTCGTGGCGTGGCCGGAGACCGAGATTCGCATGACGGCCTGCCCGCGCCACGTGGCGCCTCCGAGCCAGCACGTGCCATCGCGTTGGACGCGCTCGATGACCGCGCGTGTACGTGTGTCATGGTCTTCGTCGCGCCCCGACGGAGCGAGGAAGCGAACGAGTACTTGATTGAGGACGACCTCGTTGAGCACCACCGTGCCGGGCTCGGCCGCGAGCAACTCGGCAAACCGACGGGCGTGGGCGCAACACCGCTCGACGATCTCCTCGATCCCTACGCGACCGAGTGAGGCCACGGCTGCGTACACAGGAACGCCCCTAGCGCGGCGAGAGAACTCAGGATTCCAGTCGACGGGGTCGCGGTCGGTGCCTGGTGCAGATTGCACGAGATAGGAGGCCGTCACGGTCATGGCGGCGCGGTGCGACGCCTGATGCCGGCAGATCACGATGCCGCAGTCGTATGGGACGTTGAGCCACTTGTGCGCATCGGTGGACCACGAGTCGGCGCGTTCGAGCCCCGGCAGTCGGATCGTCGTGCGGCAGGCTGCGGCCCACAGTCCGATCGCGCCATCCACGTGCAGCCATGCATGGTGGGCGTGGGCAACGTCGGCGAGTTCGCCGATCGGATCGAGGGCGCCGGTGTTGATGTTGCCTGCCTGTGCGCACACGATCGCCGGTCGACCCGGATCGTGTGCGAGGAGCTCAGCCAGGTGGGCGGGCAGCATCGCGCCGTTGCCGTCGACGGCGACCCGCTCGATCGACTGCAACCCGAAGCCGAGCAGTCGGCCGGCGCGGGGAATCGTTGCGTGTGTCTCGTCGCTTACCAGAAACCTGATCGGAGGGGCCCCGAACAGCCCGTTCGCCTCCACATCCCAACCCTGATTCGCCAGCACATGGTTGCGGGCGGCTGCGAGCGCTGTGGTGTTGGCCATCTGCCCACCGGTGACGAACGCGAACGACGACTCGGGCGGTAGACCGAGGAGATCCACGACCCAGTGACCGGCGATGTCTTCGATGATCGCGGTCGCCGGAGTCGGGCCGAACAGTCCGGTGTTCTGATCCCACGCGGTGACCAGCCAGTCGGCCGCGAGCGCAGCCGGGACGGCACCACCGATGACGAACCCGAAGAAGCGCCCGGAGCCCATGCCCATCAGGCCACCGGCCTCTGCCGCGTCCGCGATGCGATTGATGACCATCGCCGCGTCGGTGGGCGCTTCTGGTGTCGGCGCGCCGAGTGCCGCCCGCAGTTGGGTTGCCGTCGCCGACGGCGTGACGCGGCCATCGTGGAGACTTGCGCGATACGAAATGGCTCGTTCGGCGACGGAACGCAGCAGGTCGGACTCGTCCATCCTGATCGACGCTACTACCGTGGGCGGCAGCGTCGAGACCGCTGCTGCGGGCGCGCCGAATCGCCCGCTGGTTGATTCAGGGAGCCTTCCTTGCTTGTGCTTTCTTGGCCGGGGCTTTCTTGGCCGGGGCTTTCTTGGCTGTCGGCTTCGCTGTCGCCTTGGCAACCGGAGTGGGCGGGGCGACGACGGGCACGGGCGGGGGAGCGGGGCGCGAGCCACCACCAGCGCGCAGCGCGGCGAGCGGGCGCAGGCCGAACATGCTGCCGGCCGACTCGGCCAGTTGACCGAGTGGCTGCAGGCGCCGTGCGAGGTCGCCCAACGTCTCCATGAACTCGGCGAGGTCCGTGGGCAATGCGAGCAGGGTCGGGTTGGAGAGGGTGTCGGCGAAGCGGGTGAGGCTGGGTGCCACCTTGTCGATCGGCCCGCTGAGCTGCTCGACCAACGAGTCGGCGGCCCTGATCGTGCGGGTGATCTGTGGGACGAAGGCCATGATCGGGTCCTCCACGGTGTCGAGCAAGGCGTT
This sequence comes from Ilumatobacteraceae bacterium, assembly GCA_031420675.1. Classification (GTDB taxonomy): domain Bacteria; phylum Actinomycetota; class Acidimicrobiia; order Acidimicrobiales; family Ilumatobacteraceae; genus UBA668. The sequence goes on from JANONE010000051.1 coordinate 2,231, forward strand.
GATGCGTGTCGCGACGCCGTTGAGCTGATCCATCGTCTCGTTGAATTTCTCGACGGTGTCGAGGAACTGGGAGACGCCGCGCTGGAACTGCGAGATCGACTTGCTGATGCTGCTGAGTGGGTTGTTGTTGCCCAGCAACCCCATCAGGTCGCCCAACCCAGGTGTAGAACTCTCTGCCATACGACTGGACCGTAGCGCAGGCGACCGGTAGGAGCTATGTGAGCTGGTGACTTGGCTCGGCCGACGCGTCGGCGTAGGCCTCCAACGGTTCGCAGCTGCACATCAGGTGCCGATCGCCATACGCCGCGTCGATCCGCGATACGGGTGGGAAGTACTTGGAGGCTCGCACTGCGGCCACGGGGTAAGCCCCTAGCTGACGCGAGTAAGGGCGGGTCCAGTCACCCAACAGATCCTCTGCCGTGTGCGGCGCCAGCCGCAGCGGGCTTTGCTCCAGCGGCCACTCACCGGCCGCGACCTGGTCGATCTCGGCTCGGATCGCAAGCATGGCGTTGCAGAAGCGGTCCAGTTCGTGCAGCGTCTCGCTCTCGGTCGGCTCGATCATCAGCGTGCCGCCGACCGGGAAGCTCATCGTCGGGGCATGGAAGCCGTAGTCCATAAGTCGTTTGGCCACATCGTCGACCGTCACGCCGGTGGCCTTCGTGACTGGGCGCAGATCGAGGATGCACTCGTGGCCCACCCGGCCCTGGACGCCTGTGTACAGCACGGGGAACGCATCGTTTAGTCGGGCAGCAAGGTAGTTGGCGCTGAGGATCGCGGTGGCGGTGGCGGCGCGCAGGCCGTCAGCGCCCATCAGTGCGACGTACACCCACGAGATCGGCAGGATGCTTGCCGAGCCGAACGGTGCGGCCGCCACCGGGCCGACCGGCTGTTCGGTGGCCAGCGGATGGCCGGGCAGGAACGGGGCCAGGTGCGAGCGCACGGCCACGGGGCCGACCCCGGGGCCGCCGCCACCGTGGGGGATGCAGAACGTCTTGTGCAGGTTGAGGTGGCTGACGTCGGCACCGAACGCTCCCGGGCGGGCCATGCCCACGAGCGCGTTCAGGTTGGCGCCATCCACGTACACCTGGCCGCCGTGGGCGTGCACGATGCTGCAGATCTCGGTGATGCCCTCCTCGAACACACCGTGCGTGGAAGGGTAGGTGACCATCGCCGCTGCCAGCTGATCCCCCGCGGCATCCGCGTGAGCCGTGAGATCGGCCAGGTCGACGTTGCCCTGCTCGTCGCAGGCGACCACGACCACCTTCAGCCCGGCCATCACTGCACTGGCTGCATTCGTGCCGTGGGCGCTGGAGGGAATGAGGCAGATGGTGCGTTGCGCATCGCCACGGCTGCGGTGATACGCGCGAATCGCGAGCAAGCCGGAAAACTCGCCCTGGCTGCCGGCGTTGGGCTGCAGGCTCACCGCGTCGTAACCGGTGATGGCCAGCATCATCTGTTCGAGCTGGGTGATCATCTCGCGGTAGCCGACGGTCTCGTCATCTGGGGCGTACGGGTGCACGTCGGCGAACTCGGGCCACGTGATGGGCATCATCTCCGCAGCGGCATTCAGCTTCATCGTGCACGAACCGAGAGGGATCATCGTGCGGTCCAGCGCAAGATCCTTGTCGGCCAGGCGGCGCAGGTAACGCATCATCTCGGTCTCGGTGTGGAAGCGGCTGAACACGCTCTGGGTGAGGAACTCGTCGGTGCGTCGATCGTGCAGGCCATCTGCCGACGGACCGAAGTCGACGATGTCATCAATGTCGTCGGGCAAAGAGTCGTCGGGCAGGGCGCCGTCGGCGCCGAACAGGGAGAGCAGCGCGGCGACGGTAGCCACCGTCGTGGTCTCGTCGAAGCTGAACGACACGGTGCCGGGGTCGACCAACCGCAGGTCGAGTTCGGCAGTGTGCCCGGCAGCGATGACTGCAGGCGCATCACACACGACGCTCAACGTGTCGAACCAACTGTCGTGGCGCAACTCGGTACCGTTGGCGCGCAATGCGGTAGCGGCCAGTGAGGTAAGGCGGTGCACCCGCTCGGCGATGCGCGCAAGGCCGTCGGGCCCGTGCCAGCTGGCGTACAAACCGGCCATGTTGGCCAACAGCACCTGCGCCGTGCAGATGTTGGAGGTCGCCTTCTCGCGGCGAATGTGCTGCTCGCGGGTCTGCAACGCGAGGCGGAGCGCCGGCCGGCCCTCGGTGTCGGTGCTGACGCCGACGAGGCGCCCGGGCAGCGCCCGGGCCAACGCATCGCTGGTGGCGATGAACGCCGCATGCGGGCCACCGAAGCCCATGGGGACACCGAACCGCTGCGCGGAACCGATCGCGATATCGGCACCCAACTGGCCCGGGGGAGCGGTGAGTACGCACGCCAACAGGTCCGTTGCCACCACCACCACGGCACCGGCAGCGTGGGCCCACTCGATAGTGGCCCGCCAGTCGGGCACCGCACCGGTGGACGTGGGCAGGCTGAGGAGCACGCCGAAGCAGCCCTGCGTGCCCTCGACGTCGGTGGCCACCACCACTTCGATGCCCACCGGCTCGGCCCTCGTGTGTAGCACCGCGATCGTCTGCGGGTGCGTGTCGTGGTGCACCAGGAAGCGGTTGCCGGCGGCCTTGGAGGTACGCCGGGCCATCATCATCGCCTCCGCCGCAGCGGTGGCTTCATCGAGCAACGAGGCGTTGGCCAACGAGAAGCCGGTGAGCTCGGCGATCATCGTCTGGAAGTTCAACAACGTCTCCAGCCGCCCCTGGCTGATCTCGGGCTGGTAGGGCGTGTATGCCGTGTACCAGGCCGGATTCTCCAGCACGTTGCGTTGGATCACGGGCGGCGTGATGGTGCCGTAGTAGCCCTGCCCAATCAGGCAGGTGCGCGGCCGATTCTTGGCCGCCAGACCCCGCAACTCGCCCAGCACATCCTCCACGGTTCGGCTGGCCGCGAGCGGCAGGCTGCCCTCCAGGCGGATGCTCGCCGGCACCGTCTGCGCCAACAACGTTTCGAGGGAAGCGACCCCCAGCACACTCAACATGTGCGCCTGCTCGTCGGCGGTGGGGCCGATGTGGCGGCCGACGAAGTCGTCGGTGGCGAGCAGGTCGGCGAGGGCGGGTCGTGCGACGTGGTGGGAAAGTGCGGGCGGTCGTTCGGACATGTGTGGAAGCCTCCAGGCCAGTCGTGGCGCGATCGAACTGCTTCCCCCGCTGTCACGGATGCCTGAGAGCTTTCTCCGTCGCAGCGGATTTCCCCGTCGGCGAGCCGGGCTGAGCCGACTTCTTTCCAGCGTTGCCCACCCGGTCGGTCCGTTGGCCTGAGAGATTCCGGGGAGGTTGCTCCTTCGGCGCCCCGCCGCTGGCTGCGTCGGAGGCTCTCCCGGCCGGGTGAATGGCACTCATCACGCTAACGCGTCGATCGCGTCGATCGCGTCGAATCACCTGAGCGAAGCCGAGTCATTCGACCGTGCCGTACGCCCCCTGATCGCCGGCGGTGCTCGCCGCGATCACCTCGTCGAGGCACGCCCGAAGCTCGCTGACGAAGGCCTCTATCCTGCCGGCGTGCACTGCGTTGACGGTGAAGTGCAAGGAGGCCGGTGGGCCCTGACGGTCGACGTACCAGCCCCGGCGCCACAGTGCATCGGCAACCGAGAACACATCCAGTTGTTGTGGGTGGGCGGCGCCGATGGCGAGCAGCATCGCGTCTGGCTCGGCCCGCAGTTTCAGCTCGGGAATAGAGCGGATCGCGTCGGCGAGCTGCTCGGTGGCGGTGCGAGCGGCGGCCGTCAGGCGCAGGTAGCCATCGTCGCCGAGATAGTTCATCACCGCCCACGCTGCTGCCATGGCTCCACCGCCCTTGGTGCCCAACACGCCCGACGAGCCGTATAGGCCGCCCAACCAGTTTTCCGTGATGTAGATCTGGTAGCTCCGTAGCTGCTTGTTGCGGTGCATGATCACCGACGCACCCTTGGCCGTGTAACCGAACTTGTGCAGATCCACTGAAATGCTCGTGACCCCGGGCACGGAGAAGTTCCAAGGTGCGATGTCGTGGCCCAGCCGGGCGAGGTAGGTGAGGGTCACGCCGCCCATGCAGGCATCGACGTGACAGTTGATGTTGTTGGACAGAGCGAGCGCAGCGATCTCCTCGATCGGGTCGATCACGCCCTGCGGGTATTGCGGCGCGGAACCGACGACGAGCACTGTGTTCTCATCGATCGCGGCCCCCATCGCGTCAACGTCGGCCCGCCAGTCGGCGCGCACCGGTACGCGACGGCTCTCCAGCCCGAAGTAGTAGCAGCCCTTCTCGAACGCGGCATGGGCGCTGGTGGGCAGCACCACGTTGGGATTGGTGATGCCGCATTCCTTGCGGCCCCGCTCGCGGGCGGCCTTCACCGCCATCAGCAGGCTCTCGGTTCCGCCGGTGGTCATGAAGCCGGCGCCTTCAGGACCGGCCTGCAGCCAGTCGCCGACGATGCCGACGACATCGTTCTGAATGCGGCGCAGGCTGGGGAAGGCATCCGTGTTCAGTGCGTTCTCGCTGGAGAACTTTGCGTACGCGGCCTCGGCCACCGCGATCACGTCCTCGCCCGCGCTGTAGGCGAGCGTGAAGGCGTGGCCATCGCGCCAACGGACATCGTTGGCCTTGAAACCGTCCAACTGCGCCAGGACGTCGTCGCGGCTGATGCCATGAGAGGGGAGTGCCATGCCCGCAACGTACCCGACTCGGGCGAAGGTATCCGTCTACGCTTCACCGTCATGCCGATGCCTACACGAGCCGACTTTCTGC
>JANONE010000052.1:0-2290 GCA_031420675.1 Ilumatobacteraceae bacterium
CCCGCCAGGTTCTGGAGAAGGGGGTGAACACGGCGTAGGGCGTGCCATCGGCCTTGTTCACGTCGCCCGGCGGTACCGCGTAGGGCGAGCCGACGCCCAGCAACCTGGCACCGATCGGCTGCAAGGCCGTGGCGACTGCCGCGTCGCGAGTACGGCCATAAGGGCCGTAGTCGCGCGACACGTAGACGGCGTGCGCACCCACCTCCGCGACCAGCGAAGGCACCACCTGCGTGGGATTGCCGTGGCGGTACACGAGTGCGCCGCCGATCGCCTCGTCGAGAGCCTGCAACGAGGCGGCCATGAACGCCTGACGAGGCGCACCCGCCGCTGCGAACGCCGGATCCACCACGAACAACGGCACGACCCGGGCCGAGTCGGCCGCGGCCGCGTGCAGTGCGGGCAGATCAGCCAGGCGCAAGTCGCGACGGAACCACATCACCGTCGTGCGGGATCGGGAGGCGCGAGCAGTCATCGTGTGGGCAAGTGTCGCCTACCCTGTATGGCCGTGCCACATCCTGCGCCCTTGCCCGCCCTTGTCCTGCTCGTGCGCCACGGGGCTACCGAGTGGTCAGTGTCGGGTAGGCACTCCGGCCGCACCGATCTCACCCTCACGCCGAACGGTGTGGCCCAGGCCGTCACTGTTGGACCCTTGGTCGGCGAGTTGTTGGGCGACCACGAACCGCTCGTGTTCACCAGCCCGCTCGAACGCGCGGCCAGAACCGCAGAGCTGGCGCTTCCCCACCTGCGGGCCGAACCCGTGCCTGCCCTGATGGAGTACGACTACGGCGTCTACGAGGGGCTCACCAGCTCGGAGATCCTGGAACAGGACCCGACATGGGATCTGTTCGCCACCGGCTGCCCCGGCGGCGAGAGCATCATGCAGGTATCGGCCCGATGCGACGCGTTCATCGCCAAGCTGGAGCGAGTCGGCGCCGGGCGCGCCATCGTCGCCTTCACGCACGGCCACCTCAGCCGCATCCTCACCGCCCGAATGCTGAACCTTCCCGCGTCGGGCGGGGCGTCACTGTGGAACGACACCGCCACCGTCGGAGTGATCAACGAACACCGGGGCAAGCTGGTACTCGTCGGCTGGAACCTCCGCACGTACTGATCGCCAGCGCAGCGTGAAGCCGATGGCCACAACGAAAAGTGCGATCACACTTCCGTAGGCGAGGCTCCATTCGGCGCCCACGTTGTCGGCGACCCAACCGGTGACCGGCGCGCCGATCGGTGTTGTGCCCAGGAAGGCGACTGCCCCGAGCGCCAGCAGGCGGCCGCGCATGTCGGGTGGCGATTCCTCCTGCACGATCGCGTTCTGCGAGGCGATGAACGCGGCGCCGCCGAAGCCGACCGGAATCGCGAGCAGGACCGCAACCCAGGCGTTCGGTGCCCACGCGAGCGCGAGGCCGCTGACACCCAGCAGAACACCGTTGCCGAAGAACCAGTAGGTGGTGACGCGTGAGCGAGCACCGGTGAAGAGGGAACCGACCATGCTGCCCAGCCCGGTCGCCGCGAGCAGGATGCCGAAGAAGGTATTCCTGCCGTAGCGCACATCGGCGATCTTCAGCAGCGACACGCTGTAGTTGAAGCTGAAGGTACCGACCACGGCAAAAACGACGAACACCACCAGCAGGCGTCGATCGCGGACGATGAAACGAATTGCATCGCGCACCGGAGTGCCACCCCGCCTGGCCGGTGGCGCTACGTGCAACACCGTTCGGTCGATCGCCATCAGCGGCCACAACAGGGCCACGAACGACACGCCGTTGATGATGAACAGCCAGCCGGCACCGAGCGGACCCTTCAACGCCGCCGCCAGCGCCGGCCCGATGATGCGCGAGCCTGTCATGACGGCGGTGTTCAGCGAGATGGCGTTGGTGATCTGATGCGGTTCCACCAGCTCGATCACGAAACTTCGCCGCGCCGGATTGTCGAAGGCGCCGATGACACCGAGCACCAGCGACAGGCCGTAGACCACCGGCAGGTTGACGAGGTCGAAGAGGTACAGCGTTCCGAACAGGATCGCCTGCGCCGCCAGTAAGCCTTGGGTCAGCAGAGCCATCTTCCGCTTGTCGTGACGGTCGGCCACCGCACCGGCCCACACCCCCAGCACGAGCATCGGTATGAACTGGCAGAACAGGGTGATGCCCACGTCGGCAGCCCTGCCGGTGAGCTCGTAGACCAACAGCGACATGGCGGTCATCTGCATCCATGTGCCGATGTTGCTGACGAGTAGGCCGATGAAGAACAGTCGCGCATTGCGATGCTGCAGCGAGCTGAACATCGGGGC
>JANONE010000053.1:0-9821 GCA_031420675.1 Ilumatobacteraceae bacterium
CGATGATGCCGGCGAGGTACATCTCCCCGATCACCTCGATGATGCCCGAGCCACAGATGCCCGAGATCTCGAGGTCCTCGGTGTCGGCAGCAAAACCGGGGTCGTCGTTCCACAGGTCGCTCCCGATGACCTTGAATCGCGCCTCGAGCGTGTCGCGGTCGATGCGTACGCGCTCGATGGCGCCGGCGGTGGCGCGCTGGCCGCAGCTGAGCTGTGCACCTTCGAACGCGGGGCCGGTGGGGCTGGATGCTGCGAACTGGCGGTCGGAGTTGCCGACGACGATCTCGGCATTGGTGCCGACATCGACGAGGAGTTGCATGGTGGGGGAGCGGTGGGGCCCCTCGGAGAGGATGACGGCGGCGGTGTCGGCGCCGACGTGGCCGGCGATGCAGGGAGCCAGGTACACCTGTGCGTGGCGGCCGACGAGCTCGAACTTGGATGCAGCCACAGTGATCGCCTCGGCGGTGGCGAGTGTGAACGGCGCCTGACCGAGGGGCGTAGGGTCGATGCCGGCGACGATGTGATGCATGATCGGGTTGCCGACCAGCACGATCTCGAGCACTTCGTCGGCGGTTACCGTGCCCTCGGTGCTGGCGTCGCGGCAGAGCTCGGCGATCAGTTCGTTGAGTGCCTCGCGTATCGCAACGGTGAGGTTGCGCTCGCCACCCGGGTTCATCATCACGTACGACACCCGGCTCATCAGGTCTTCCCCGAACCGGATCTGCGGGTTCATACGGCCCGCTGAGGAGAGGATCTCTCCGGTCAACAGATCGCAGAGGTGCCCCGCGATGGTGGTGCTGCCGATGTCGACGGCGATGCCGTACACACGATCCACGTAACCCGGCCACGCGGCCACCACTTCGTCGCCGCGCACGGCGACAGTCGCGGCGCGGTCCTGGCCGCCGAAGGCCCGGTGCACTTCTTGCAGGGCTTCCAATGACAGGTGCGTCACCGTGCGGCCGAACTCCACGAGGAGCTCGGCAATCACCAGGTCGGTCATCGACTCCGCATCGCCGAGCACACTGGGCGGCAGTTCGATGTACGACAACGAGATGGCGGGATCGAGCACGACGTCGCTGAGGTCGAGGCTCTTGCGCACGACCGGGCGGTGCACCTGGCTCTCCGGGGGCACATCAAGAACGACGTCGTCGCGTACCAGCGCACAGCAACCCAGGCGACGATCGGGCTTCATGCCGCGTCGTTCCTCGTAGGCGTGCTCGGTCTCTCCCCACGGGCTCAGTGCCGCTGCTGTCGAGTCGACGGCCCACTTGGAGTACTGGCCCGGCTCGAAGGCGATCTGGCAGCGGCCACAGATGCCGCGGCCCCCACAAACGGAGTCGAGATCGACGCCCAAGGCGCGCGCCGCCTGCAGCACCGTGGTGCCGGTGGGAACCTCGCCACCGAGGCCCGACGGGGTGAAGACGACGCGCGGCATGGTTCCTACTCGGCTCGCCTGGCGCGACGGCCGCCACCGACGCGGCTTTCGCGCGCGCCGCCGGCGGCATCAGGGTCGCGGTTGGCGCGGATCCACGCCATGCAGTCCAGGTCGTTGCCGGCCAGGACGTCGGCTGCCATCACCATCGCCTTCACGTCGGGGTGCAGCGGGTTCATGATCGCCGAGGTCATGCCGTTGCTGATCGCCATCGCCAGGAAGGTGCCGGTGATGTTGTTGCGGGCGGGCAGACCGAAGCTGACGTTGGAGGCGCCGCAGATGGTGTTCACCTTCAGCTCGGTGACGAGTCGGCGCAGCAGCGCGAAGACCTGGCGGCCGGCGGTACCCATGGCGCCGATCGGCATGACGAGTGGGTCGACCACGATGTCGCAAGCTGGGATGCCGTAGTCGGACGCGCGGTTGACGATCTTGCGGGCCACTTCGAAGCGCACGTTGGGGTCGGTGCTGATGCCAGTTTCGTCGTTGCTGATCGCCACCACAGCGGCGCCGTACTTGGCCACCAGTGGCAGCACGCGCTCCATCTGTTCATCCTCGCCGGTGACCGAGTTGACCAGTGGCTTGCCCTGGTAAACCGCAAGGCCCGCGGCGAGTGCTTCGATGATCGACGAGTCGATCGACAGCGGAACGTCGGTGACGCGCTGCACGAGCTGAATCGCGCGAGCCAACAACGCCGGTTCGTCGGCCAACGGGATGCCGGCATTCACGTCGAGCATCTGCGCGCCCGCCGCCACTTGCGCCAGCGCATCGGCCTCGACGCGGCTGAAGTCGCCAAGCTTCATCTCTGCGGCCAGCAGCTTGCGACCGGTGGGGTTGATGCGCTCGCCGATCATCACGAACGGACGGTCGAAGCCGATGACGACTTCCTTCGTGGCAGAACTGATGACGGTGTGAGTCACGTGGGGTCTCCGGGGGTGGCGGTGTCGTTGAGGGGGGCGTCGAGGGTCGTGTCGGCGGCGGGGATGGCGGGGTCCCAGCCACCATTGTCGATGAGGGTGTGGAGTCGCTGATTGGTGAACTCGGCCTCGATCGAGGCGGCGATGGCGTCGATGGTGGCGGCAAGCTCGCCGGTGAGTGGGTAGCTGGTGCGGCGCCACTCGCCGACGTACTCCTGCGCCGTCTTCTTCTCGGCCACCATCGCCGCGCGGTCGATCGCCTTCTGGAACCGGTGGGGGAGGATTGCCTGGTGGCGATCGGCGCCCACCTTGCCGTTGACCTGGGCAGGTATGTCGCGCCAAAGGATGACGACGACTTCGCTGGCTGAACGACGTGACATGGCTCAGGCCACCTCTCGGGTCGGGCGGAGTGCGACGATCACGCCATCGCTGAACTGCGCGAGCCCGACATGGCGGTGCTCGAAACGCAGCCCCAACTTGTCGGCGGCGGCGTGCGCGGCAGCGACAATGCCGGAGTCGTCGGTCTGCGAGAGCAGTACCAGCCTTGTGTAGTTCGCGAAGTACATCGCCAGCAGCTCCGGGTGGCGATCGAGGCCGAGTCCCTGCCACATCAGCGCGTCGAAGTGCTTGGCGAGGAAATCGGTGAGGTAGAAGGTGCCCAGCTCGGCGTCCTGCATCTCCTCGAAGGCGGCGGTGCCGGCGAAGAACTCGTAGCAGTGGTTGCCCGGCAACCGCTTGATGCGCGGCATCTCGGCCAGCAGCCGATCGAGGCCGCCGCCGGTACCGCAGTCTGCGTAGCCGATCATGACCGGTCGCTCGTTGTGGGGGTCCAGCTCCGCCAGCAGGGTGCGCAGCGCCGGCACGATGTTCTGCGGCCGGTTGTGAAGGTGTGCCGGCAGGTAGCGGACCTCGACCTGGTCGGTGAGCCCGTTCGCGCGCAACACGGCGCGGAGCTCGGATACCAGGGCGCCGCATGCGAGCACGAGAGGCCGGGCCATGTGCGCGCCGATCAGACGGACGGGCCGGGGGGCTCGGTGTGGCCGCGGCGGGCAGAGACGAGCTGCTTGGCGGTCTCGGACGCGACCGCCGCGTCGCGGCAGTAGGCGTCGGCGCCGATCGCTTGGCCGAACTCTTCGTTCAGCGGGGCGCCGCCGACGAGCACGATGTACTTGTCGCGAAGGCCGCGCTCCTGGAGCGTGTCGATGACGACCTTCATGTAGGGCATGGTGGTGGTGAGAAGTGCCGACATGCCCAAGATGTCGGGCTGGTGCTCCTCGAGCGCGGCGAGGAACTTGTCGGCGTCGGTGTTGATGCCGAGGTCGATCACTTCGAAGCCGGCGCCCTCGAGCATCATCGCTACGAGGTTCTTGCCGATGTCGTGGATGTCGCCCTTGACGGTGCCGATGACGACCTTGCCGATCGGCTGGGCGCCGGTCTCGGCGAGCAGCGGACGAAGGATCTCCATCCCAGCCTTCATCGCGTTGGCGGAGAGCAACACCTCGGGGACGAATAGAATGCCGTCGCGAAAGTCGATGCCGACGATGCGCATGCCTTCGACGAGGGCGTCGTTGAGCACCCTGGCGGGGGACCAGTCACGGTCGAGCAGCAGCAGCGTGCCCTCGGCGATCTCCGCAGCCATACCGTCGTACAAGTCCTCGTGCATCTGGGTGACAAGCTCGTCGTCGGGAAGAGATGCCAGATCCAGATCGTCGCCGTCGCTCATCAGCTGTCCTTTATCCGTCCCCAGCGGGACTTACCGGTCCACGATGTGGAACAAAACCGTATGGTGGAACTCTAGCACAGTTGCGCGCGGGTGATGCAGTCGCTGCCGGCGGGCTAACTTCGGGTGGCACGTGCAAGGGAGGGCGGGTACCCGTGAGCAAATCGGAACGGTCGCCGACAAGGGTGCTGGCAGCTGCGATGGACGACATGCGACAGGCGGCCGATGTGCTGCGCGCTTCCAAGGCGGCACTCGCGGCTCGCCCCTCGCGCCGGTCGAACATCTCCGGGTTCGTCCGGGTCTTCGTCCTCTCGCGGCGGCCGACCACCGCGGACACTGCAATGGAGTCGTTGCGCGCCGACCTCGAACGCGCCCGGGGCCATCTCGCCGGCGGAGCCGCCTCGTTGGCCGAGGTGTTCGCCGACCATGGGGCCGAGCCCGCCGTCGAACGGCTGCGCGTCGATCTGGCCGACGCCGCCTTCGATGGCATACTTCCCTCGCTGCAGTTCGAAGCGATGCCCGACGGCCAGGCGCAGCGCGCGGACCACCTTGCACCCGTCGTCGCCCGCCTGCGGATCTGCGAGGCCCACACTCTGAAGGCGATCCGGCAGTTGGCGCTGCAGGCGCACGGCGACAACGGCGACGTGGGCGAATCGTGCTGACGGCACGCGTTCAGGCGACGATCTCGGCCAGATGGTAGGCGTACTCGGGGGCGTCCATGAGCGCTCGGCAGCGCTGGAAGCGACCGACCGCATAGGTCCAGAAGTCGTCGGCGGGATTGCCGTTCACGTGCTGGATCACGCCCCATAACGACCAGAGCAGGTCGCACATGGCCTTGTAAGCGACCATCCGGCCCACTTCGCTCGCCGGCGGGTCGCCACCGAAGTAGGCGTGCAGCAAGGCTTCGTCCTGCCCGGGGGCGAACTCGCCCTCGACGGACAGGTCGCCGAGATCCCACATCGGGTCGTTGTTGCCCCCGTACTCGTAGTCGATGATGACCATCCGCTCGCCGGTGTCGAGGAAGTTCTCGCACAGCGGGTCGCAATGCGAGGGCACCAGCGGGCGCGCTGCCGCCTCCAGGGCGCGGCGGGTCGCCTCGGCCGTCGCCTCGGCAGCCTCGTAGCCCTCGGGCAAGTGCGCGCCCTTTTCCGCGAGGAGGCGCTTGTAGTCGTCGATCATCGAGAACAGTTGGAAGTCGGTCGCGAACGGGGCGGCGGTGCTGTGCAGCCGACGGAACGCTGTGCCGGCGCGGGCGACGGAGCCCAGGTCGCGGAAGCGTTCGGGATTCATCGTCGCTGCCCCCTCGACGAAGCGGGTGACCATCAGGCCGTCGCGGCTGTCGAAGAAGAGGATCTCGGCGTTCACGCCGGCCGCAGCCGCCGAACGTGCCGCGACCTCTTCGGCCACCCGGTCGATGTATTCGCTGGTGCTTGCGCCCGGCACGCGCAGGACGAGCCGGTCACTGCCAGTGTCGACGAGATAGTTGACGTTGGTCAGGCCCCCGAGGCGGGTGACAGATGTGGGATCTGTCTGCGCGAGGAAGGGAACGCGGGCAAGCGCATCGTCGAGTTGGCTCATGGCGTGCAGTCTTTCATCGGCTCAGACCCGCTCGATCGATACACCTTGCTGCCCGTCGAGCAGCGCGCGCAGGTCGTCGGGGTCGCCGGTGAACAGCAGTGACGGCGCTCGCCGTAGCGCCTCGGCAGCGACAAGTGCGTCGATCGTGGCGCCCGAGCCGGCGGCGCCGAGGAGCGAGCCTGCGAGGCGGGCGGTCGGTTCGTCGAGTGGAGGATGCGGGGTGAGCTGCGCGAGCGTGAGGTTGACGGCGGCGTCGCGTGGACCATTGCCGCGCACGGTCTCTGCGAGTACGACCATCGGCACGATGATCTCGTTGCCTGCAAGGTGCGCCTTGGTCACCATCGCGCGCAGCGCGGTGTTGCCACGCGCCAAGCCGATCACTGCTCCGGCGTCGAGAACAATCGCTGCATCGCTTCGTCGTACCATTCCTCGCCTTCCTCGAGTTCTTCCGGTGTGAGCGGGCCGTACATCGTGTCGAGTTGCCGGAGGAGCTCTTCGATGGGGTCGATGCGCAACTTGTGGCGCAGCGCCTCGACCACGAATGCGGAGACTTCACCTGGCCCGACACGCGCTTTCAGCTCGGCCAGGGTGTCTTCGTCGATGGTGACGGTGATGCGGGTGGCGGGCACGGAGCACGATCATACCATCAGTATGAGCGTGCCCGAACGTGTCGACCAGATCCTCCCGCCCCGTCACCTCCCGAACGTGACGTTGTCCGCCGATATCTCGACCGTGACGTCGAGCCGGTCGCAAGGCGTCAACGACGACAGCCAGCGGCCGATGTCGCCGGCCTGCACCGACACCTACTTGTGCGATTGCAAGGTCCACATCATCCTGCGTTCGGCTGATGGTGCACCCGCATCATTCGGTCGCTCGCAGTACGTGGTGCCGCGCGTGCCTTTCCGCCAGGTCGCCGCTCGCGACGGCGGCTGTCGCTTCCCCGGCTGCAACCGCCCAGTGAGGTTCACCGACGCCCACCAGATCCAGAGTTGGCTGGATCGTGGGGACACAGAATACGGAATCTCGTGCTCTTGTGCAGACGCCATCATCACCACGTGCACCAACAACGCCTGCATTTGAAGTTGTTGCCCAACGGCGAGTTGCACGTGACGTGGACCGACGGCCGCCATCGAGTGAGCCACCCCGCGGCGCACCACCGACACGACCACCAGTGTGATCGCGTTTTGCGTTCGACGGGAATTCTGAAAGAGGTGAACTGGCCGAAAGGTTGAGCCGTTCGGTGGACGACCCGCCCGCCGGAGGGCTACGCCTTGAGCCGCAGGTTGTCCGGGTCGTACAGGGGGTGGTCGTGGCGTATGGCGGGAACGGGTTCTCCGTACACCTCGATGATGAAGTTGGTGCGGTCGGCCAGCGCCACGGGCAGGTAGCCGTACGCGATCGGCTTGCCGATGGTATGGCCGAAATTGGCACTGGTGGTGAAGCCGACTACTGCTCCATCGGCGATGATCGCCTCGCCGCTGACCGGGTAGGCCATCGATTCCAGCGTGAACGTGCACAGCTTGCGGGCGGTGCCGGCTTCCTTGTGGGCGACCAACGCATCGCGGCCGAGGAAGTCGCCCTTGTTCAGGTTCACGCGCCAACTCAACCCGGCCTCCCACGGCGTGGTGTCGGGGGTGATGTCGGTGCTCCAGTAGAGGTAACCCTTCTCCATGCGCATCGTGTCGATCGTGCGGTAGCCGACATCGACGATGCCGTACGGCTCGCCCGCTGCGCGCAGCAACTCGTACACGTGAGCGGCGTATTCGGCGGGGATGTGGAGCTCCCAGCCCAGTTCGCCGACGTAGCCGATGCGAACGGCGAGCACCGGTGCCGAGCCGATGGTGATCTCGCGGGCCTTGGCGTAGCGGAACGCGGCGTTGCTGACGTTGTCCTCGCTCACGGCCTGCAGCACCGCGCGGCTGCTCGGCCCGACGATGTTCACGACGGCGCGGGCGGAGGTGAGATCGCGCACGATCACGCTGCCGTCATCCGGGCTGTTCGACCGGATCCAGCCCATGTCGTGCGCTCCGAACGCGGAGCCGGTGACGACGTAGAAGCTGTCGGGCGCGGTGCGAGTCATCGTGAGGTCGCACTCGATGCCGCCGCGGTCGTTGCACAGCTGGGTGTAGATGACGGTGCCCACCGGCTTGTCCATGTCGGCCACGCTGAGCCACTGCACCGCTGCGAGAGCGCCGCGGCCGGTGATCTCGAACTTGGCGAAGCTGGTCTGGTCGATGATGCCAACGCCTTCTCGCACGGCCAAGTGAGCGGCGCGCACGTGCGGCCACCAGTTCGGCTCGGTGAACGACGGCTGGTCGACTGGCTCGACCCCTTCCGGTGCGTACCAGTTGGGCCGTTCCCAGCCGCCACGCGAGCCGAACACCGCGCCGTGCGCGGCAAGGGTGTCGTGCAGCGGGCTGCGGCGGATGCCGCGGGCGGTGACCTTCTCGCTGCCGGGTGCCGCCAGCTTGTAGTGGTGGGCGTAGAGCTCGACCATGCGGGTGTCCATGAAGTGGCGGGTCGTGTGGTGGAACGAGAAGCGGCGTACGTCGAGCGGCCACAGGTCGAGTGATGGGCGGCCTTCCAGCATCCACTCGGCCATCATCTTCCCGGCTCCACCGCCGGCCGCAATGCCGTAGAGGAAGCCGGTGGCCACGTAGTAGTTGTCCAGCTCGGGCACGCGACCCATCACGAAGTCGGCGTCGGCCGAGTAGGGGATGGGCCCGTTGAGCAGCATGCGAATGCCGGCTGTCTCCAGGCACGGCGTGCGCTTGCTGCCGAGCTCGGCGAGCTGCGCGAAACGGTCGTAGTTCGGTTCGAACAACTTGCGCTGGAACGGCGAGGGAATGCCATCCGTCCCGAACGCGATCGTGTCGGGCTCGTAGCCGCCGATGAGCAGGCCGGGGCCATCGGGCTTGTAGTAGACGAGATGATCGGGATCGCGCATGGTGGGCATCTTGCCGAGCTCGACAGGGGTGTAGCCCTCGATGGGGCCGCTGATCAGATACTGGTGCTCGACGGCGGTGGCCGGAATGCGAACACCCGCCATCTTGCCGACCGCCATTCCCCACATGCCGGCAGCGTTGACGACCATCTCGCACTCGATGGCCCCGTTGTTCGTCTGCACTGTGGTGCAATGGCGGCCATCTACCGTGATCGCCGTGACGGCGGTGTGCTCGATGATGCGAGCGCCGCGCATGCGTGCGCCACGGGCGATGGCCTGTGTGACCGACGCCGGGTCGATGTAACCGTCGGTAGCTAGGAAGGCTGCGGCCAGCACGTCCTGGGTGCTCATCAGTGGGAACAGTTCTTGCGCCTGCTGGGGAGAGACGATCTCCATCGGCAGCCCGAAGCTCTTCGCCATCGTCGTCAACCGCCGCAGCTCCAATACCCGCTCCGGCGAGCAGGCCAGGCGCAGGCTGCCGGTCTCGTGCCAGTCGACGGCCTGCTCGGTCTCGGCCTCCAGACCGCGATACATCTCCACCGACTGCTCGAGCATGCGGGTGGTGTTGCGCGAGGACCGCAGCTGGCCGACCAGGCCGGCCGCGTGCCAGGTGGCGCCGTCGGTTAGTTGGTTCTGTTCTAGGAGCACTACATCGGTTTCGCCGTACTTGGTGAGCCAGTAGGCGATGCTGCAGCCGAGGATGCCACCACCGATGATGACGATGCGAGCCCGTTGGGGGAGCGAGTTGTCGGCCATGTCAGGCCTTCACCCGCGAGTTGGTCGGGTCGTAGAGAGGTTGCAGCGAGACCTGCGCCGGCACGCGCTCGCCGCCGACCTCGAGCTCGTAGCTGCCGGCGAGCACCCACTCCGGCGTGACACCACTTGCACGGCGCACGTAGCCCAAACCGATGGAGCGGTCGATCGTGTAACCGAACCCGCCGCTGGTGAGCCAGCCAACCCGCTGACCGTCGCGGTAGATCGTCTCCCTGCCGAGGAGCACCACCTGTGCTTCGGCGGTGAACGTGGCGAGCAGCTTGCGCACGCCGTTGGCGCGTTGGGCCTCGATGGCCTCACGGCCGCGGAACGGGATTCCACTCTTGCGCTTCACGGCCCAACCGAGGCCGGCCTCGATGGGGGTGTGGTCGGGGCCGATGTCGCTGCCCCAGGCGCGGTAGCCCTTCTCCAGGCGGGTGCTCTCGATCGCCCGGTAGCCGGCGTTCACCAGGCCGTGCG